>CAIMNN010000308.1 GCA_903842845.1 uncultured Acidobacteriaceae bacterium
ATACAGGATTATTCCAGAGTCTCTTCGTGGATTCCTTGACAAATAGTTTGATTTTGTGCTTGCCAAAGATTTTGTAAATGGTATGTTCCGTCTGAAGTACAAGGAAATCAATAACTTAATTTTGGACGGAGAGAGCTTATGGAAATTGGCTTGGTTCGCTTGGCAAGGATGTGTGGTTCGATGGAAGAGTTTGCAGATAAGCTGGGGTGGAAGCAAGGGGTCGAGTCGTTCACGGAATACATCGAGGAGAAGGTGGCCTCGATCACGGCCTTAGTGCGACGCAACCAGGCGTTCGCTGCGGCTCAAGAAGCTTTCACAGCCGGAGACCTGAAGTCATCTCGCAAGTGGCGACTCGAAGCTTTGACTTTGACCGGTTTGGCGATGGACGCTGGCCTTCTCGAATTTGATACCCCGCTTTTGATGGCGCCCCCACGAGCGGCTCATCGTCCACGGAAAGGCACCCACATACCTCGGCGCCAGCCTGTAAAGACTCCGGTTGTGACGGACGCCGGCGGTCGCTTGCGTCAAGTCCTGCATCCCAAGGTTTCGAAGTTAACCCCCGTCCCGCCTGAGCACATTGTGTGTGAGGCGATGCGCACCGAGGTCTTGGGTTACACTGGTGCGACCTACGGCGTCGCAGCTTCGGAGCGGCCGTTGATTGCCTTGACGATCCGCACAGCAGCGATGGGTGGTCCCTTCGGCCGTGGTGGCAGGTCCGTGAAGCAGGTTTGTCGGACCTTGCACAACGGGATGATTAATCACGCTGATCTCGAGGATGTCCCCACACCGTTTTGGGTGGTAATGGATCAGATGGCTGAGCAGGCGGGCCCGAAGCTTGAGCAACTTTTTACGAAGACTTCGATCGTGGAGGCGGCCACCAAGATCTGTGGTGAGGCGAAGCGACGCCGCTGTCTCAATGCTTTTAATTTGCTGAAGACGCATCAGGATCATCGCTCGAAGGCTGGCCAGTGTTACAGCTACATTGTCGACGACGTCTTTCGGTATGAGGGGGGCAAGCGGGTGAAGGAGGGGTTGCGGTTACGGCCTCGTCAAGCGACGGAGACCTATCAATATTTCGAGAAGCAGCGGGCGGCGGCGAAGGCCTATCGGATGGGTCAGGTGGACTTCGTGACGACGGGGGCCCGGGAAGTTGCCCAATGAAGTTTCCGAACGCAGTCGACTGTTCGGCGGAGAATTTGGATCAGCGGATCTGCCTTTACGCCGACGGCCGGGTGCGGATCCACTCGACGCTTGCGGCCAGGCGCCAAGATCCCTGGTCTTCAAGCCCTGTGTCCCCGATCGCAATGCTCTGCGGCGCCTTATTCGGAAGCTTAATCTGCTTGCAAGTCGCTCTATTGGAAAGGTTTGTGATACCTGCCGAGATGTGAAGGATCCAGGCGCCGGCTGGAAGACATTTGCAGGCCGGCAGAATTACAGCATCGATCGAGCGGTGATCCGTGAGCTTGCCTGGTCAGTGTTTGACGACGCCTCTTTTGGAAGTCTCTCAAAATCAAAGCCTTACAAGCGTAAGAATTCTAAGGAGTGCTGAAATATGGCGGTGTGCATATGGTGCCAGGATCGGGCCGGCGGCGCCCTGGATCCACAATGCCTGGTGGTTGCTTATGTGAGCGACGACAACTGGGCGGCCTGTACTCGAAAGCATGGGCATAAGGGCAAGCATATTTCCTGCAGTATCGCACACGGAATGCACCCTGTACATGTGGAAGCCCTGTAGATTCTGTGAAAAAGCTCGTCGTTTCACTTGTGATGCGAAGTATAACCTATTGTGTTGCAGGGAGAAGGGGCATAAGGGGCAGCATGTTGCTTGTACAAGTCGGAAGCACTCAATTGAACGCTGGACTTGACAATTGCTTTGGATGTGGTATGTTTGTGTCATGATTACAGAACATGGAAACAAGAGCGGTCAGAATGGTCCCAAGCGGATTTGGCATTCCGAGGTGTTGCCTGGGTTGGATCTCGATCAGCGGATCCGGATCATTGCTTTGTACGACGTCACCCATGGGAACACCCGGGTGGTCGGCGAGCTGATGGTTCACAAGCGGTTCGTTATTTTTAAAGGGCAGCTCCAGAGCGGTGAGTGGGGCTACAACGGGGTTAACTGCGATGGGGTGGCGGATGGTCTTGAACCAATCGATCGCCTTGAGCACTTCGTGATGAAGAATTTCAGCGGGACGTATCGGCCTTCGAATGCTAACGAGCTGGAGCGTGTGCTTGCAGCGGCTGGGCTGGTTGGGGAGCGGAAGTAAATTACCTCTGGGACAAGCCCAGAGGCTTTAGCCATGAACCTAGACCAAATCCATAGTGCCGTCACGAACCGAAGGTTCAGCGAACACCACAGGTCTGATTTCAGACAGTTCCGTGCTTTCAGGGCATTTACAAGTCCCCGTGGTTACAAGGTTATGCCTCGTCACCACAGATCGGTTGCGAATATTAACACTAGCAACTCGGTCTGCATCTCCTCTGTATCCACAGCGAAGGCATCGAAATATCAAAGAGTTTCGGTTTCTCTTATCCACATGCCCGCAACAAGGACAGCCTCGACTGGTATTCTTGGGACTAACCAATTCGAATCCAATTCCTTTGGCTGCGGCTTTGTATTGCACAAAGAATTGTCCCATCGCATACGGCCAACGATGGACACCACTTCTCATTTCCTTACCTTTGGCAATACTGGCTTCACGGATGTTAGCCAGATTTTCCATGACGATTCGTTGAGCGCCCTGTTGTTCCGCCCAAGATACAAGCCTCTTCGAGGCACAATGCAACAGATGTTCGGTTATGGATGCCTCGTTCCCAGACATTCTCTGCAAATGTCTTCTGGAGGAACGAGTGCCAACCGATTGGATCTTGGCTTTGGTTCTTCGGATGCGACAACGACGGGAATTGAGTTCCCCGCCGTGGAAAGTGAAAGTTTTACTGTTCTTGGAATTGGTAGC
>CAIMNN010000309.1 GCA_903842845.1 uncultured Acidobacteriaceae bacterium
AGCAACAGGTGCGCGACGGCGCAATCGCGGCGCATGTGGCGATGAAGTTCCTGGTTCCGGTGGCCCGGTCGCGCCCGGAAGACTGCCGGCGCATGGCGGAGGGGTTTGCACGCTATCGGCTGAGCAGCCGTGAAGCGGGACAGTTATATGCCGCCGGGCGAACTGCGACAACTGCGGTTCGTGAGCGGCTTCTGGATGAACCGCAACTGTTTCTGAAGACGCAACGCGAGCATGCAGTGGAACCGCCCTCGCCGGCCATCATGGAACTCGATCGTGATCTGGAAGTAGTGGCGGCGATTGCGCGGCGGGCCAACCGCCGTCTGTCAGGCGCCACAGTGGAACTTGATATGGCGCAATGCGCTGAGACGCACCGCAAGATCCATCAGGCGCTTGAAGATCTTGGCCGTCTTGCGGCCAAGATCCCACACCAACCCATCTCAAACGAACAAGGAGCGGAGGATGTTGAGTCAAAGTCAACGAGCTGCGATTCTGGAACTGAATACGCAGAAGGTGAGCAAGCGCGAGATAGCGCGGGTGCTGAAGGTCAGCCGGCTGACAGTGCGCGAAGTGCTGCAGTCCGGTTCGGCCCAGGTACCGGCGTTGGCCCGGGCGGAGATATGCGATCCCTACCGGCAGCAGATCCTGGAGCTGTTGCCCATGTGCAAGGGCAATCTGGTTCGAGTGCTGGAGGAGTTGGCGGCCAGTGGAGCGGACCTGTCGTACTCAGCGTTGACCGCCTTCTGCCGCCGGCATGGAATCGGGCAAGCGCCGATAGTGGCGGCGGGCCGGTACCACTTCAATCCGGGCGAGGAGATGCAGCACGACACATCGCCGCACGAGGTTCAACTGGGAGGCAAGCTGCGCAAGGCGCAGACCGCGTCGGCGGTTCTGTGCTACTCGCACATGCTGTTCTTCCAGTTGTATCCAACCTTCCAGCGCTTCGACTGCAAAGTCTTCCTGGTCGAGGCTCTGCGCTACTTCAACGGGTCGACCGAACGCGTGATGACAGACAACACGCACGTGGTGGTGCTGCGCGGCACCGGGCGAGCGATGGTTCCGGTGCCCGAGATGGCGGCTTTTGCAGAGCGCTTCAGCTTCCGCTTCGTCGCTCATGAACTGGGCGACGCTAATCGCTCGGCCCGGGTAGAGAGACCCTTCTGGTTCGTCGAGCGCAACTTCCTGGCGGGGCGCAGCTTCGCCAGTTGGCAGGATCTGAACCAGCAGGCTCGGCAGTGGTGCGACCGCGTCAACGGGACATACAAGAAGCATCTCCGCGCCGTGCCGCGGGAGTTGTTCGTGATGGAGCAGCAACATCTTCGCCCGTTGCCGGCCTGGGTTCCGGAGGTCTATCGCTTGCATGAACGCATGGTGGACGTGGAGGGCTACGTCACGGTGAACACGAATCGCTACTCGGTTCCTGTTGACTGGATCGGCCGCCGCGTCGAAGTGCGCGAGACCGGCAGCAAGATCGAGATCCAACTCGATGCCCGTCATCTGGTCACTCATCAGCGTATGGCCGAGGCAGAGCATCGCCACATCATGCTGGCCGAACATCGGCCGCCGCGAGGCGTCAAGCGTCCCGATCCGCATCCGGAGGAAGCGCTCATCTTCAAGTCCGTGCCTGAAATCGCCGGCTATGTCGCGGCTCTGAAGCAACACAGCCGCAAGATGGTCGTCCTTGCCCTGCGCCAACTGCTGCGCATGGTGCGCGAGTATCCCAGGGAACCGCTGCTGGCCGC
>CAIMNN010000310.1 GCA_903842845.1 uncultured Acidobacteriaceae bacterium
CATCTTCCCGTTTGATGTGCGCACGGACTTTGTGAAGGTCACCGAGAACACGGCGCTGGTGCCGGTCACGCTTCAGATAAAGAACCGCGATGTCACCTTCCTGACCAAGGATGGTGTCTCCAAGGGCGTGGTCAACATTCTTGGCCGGGTTACCAACATCACCGGTCGCATTGTGCAGACCTTCGAGGACACGGTTGAAATTACGCAGCCGGCGGAGTTGCTTGAGAAGTCGCTCGACCGCCAGTCGGTTTACTGGAAGGCGATGCCGCTGACCTCAGGGCGTTACCGTCTGGATATCGCGATCAAGGACGTGAACAACCCTGACCACAAGGGCTTCTTCGGCCAGGGCATCGTCGTGCCCACGTACAACGATGACAAGCTCGAGACCTCCTCGCTGATCCTCGCCGACAAGATGAACCTGGTGGATTCGCACACCATCGGCACGGGCAACTTCATCATCGGCAACACCTATGTCCGCCCGCGCGTCAGCGCCAACGCGATGACTCCGGGGAGCTTCAAGCGCGACCAGCAGCTCAACTTCTGGATGCAGGTCTACAACCTGGGCATTGATGACGCCACCAAGGCCAACTCCGCAACCGTCACCTACCAGGTTACGGAGGATAAGGCGGGGACTGTGCTGCTTGAACAGACGGTCGCATCCAAGGATATTGATCCGCACAGCGACCAGTTGACCATCGAGAAGGGCTTCCGGGTGGCCGGATTGCAGCCCGGAAAGTACCATGTAGTGATCAAGGTGAACGACACCATCACAAAACAAGAGATTGCGCAGTCAGTGTCTTTTGTAGTGGAATAGGAACACGCCGCGGGAGGCCCGGCAACCAGACCGGGCCGAACGGCACTTAAGATTACCTTTTGGATTGCCAGGACGCTGCCAGGTCACAAAATTAAGTGATGCGCAGATTCCATCTCGTGCCAGCAACGCTTGTCTGTCTCCTCAGCGTGGCGGTTCCGTGTCTTTCATGGGCCGCACCGGTTACGGTTTCAGGCAAGATCACCGACTCGTCTGGAAAGCCCCAGATGGGCGCGATAGTGCAGTTGTTGAAGGCGGACCAAAGCATTCTCGCCAGCGTCTTTACTGACGAGCGGGGGCTTTATCAGTTCAGCGGCATGCTGCCCGGCAAGTATTCCATCAAGGCCATGGGCACTGATTTTCTGCCCACCATGCGCGAGAACATCCGCCTGCATTCGGCCACGGTCGTCAACCTGACATTGAACAGCCTGTATGAAGTGGTGCAGTGGCTCCCCAGCCGCTCCCAGGGCAATGCTGCGGCTATCGACGATTGGAAGTGGACGCTTCGTACCACCGAGAACCGTCCGCTGCTGCGCTGGCTTGAGGATGGCCCGCTGGTGGTTGTGAGCGAAGGCCAGGGCAAGCCATCGCACTTGAAGGCGCGGCTGATGGCCTCCGGCCAAACCGGAACCTTCGGCGAAAATGGCGAGACCATCCGCGCCGAGATAGAAGAGACGCCCTCGGAGAGCCGCGAGCTTTTGGCACGCGTCGACTTTGCGCCCAACACTGATGGCGATATGCAATCGTCGCTCGGCTTCCGCCAGGACCTTGGCCTTGCCGGTAATGTTGAGTCGGTCGCAGCCATCGCGCTGCATCCTGAGATGACAGGACCCGGTACCGGCGCACCCGGTATTGACGAAGCCGTGATGGACACGCAGGAGCAGATGCTTTTCGGCGACCTGCTCGAAGCCAACTTCGGCACGCAACAGGTTGTAGCGCGTATGAACGGTAACGGCCAAACGGTTATTGCC
>CAIMNN010000311.1 GCA_903842845.1 uncultured Acidobacteriaceae bacterium
TACCAATCGCCTTTTTGCTTTTTGTAGGCATCCAGAATGTCCGCTGTCGGGGCCAGCTCCGACAAGTGCACGTACTCAATACCACATATCTCGCGTGTAAAAAATCGCAGGTCTTCCTTTTTAGTAAATCCCGCGAGTTGCGAAACATTATTTAAACGCACGTCTATCAGGCGCTTCACTCCAGCTTCGCGAATGCGCGTGAAAAAAGTTTCTGCCGTTTTTTTCGTGAACCCGATGGTAAAAATTCTCATGCCGCACCGCGAATATCCAGTTCTCTGTCTTCCGGTGCCGGACGATACGCGATCTTTTCCTCCTGCATTTGATATGCGTTTTCGAGGAGTTGCTCCGGGGTTGAAAAAAGATCGTATTGGCGTGTTCGGAACTCGCCCATCAACTGCTCTATCAATGATTCATGAGAGACAACGCTGCCATCTGCAAGAATGTGCCGGACCTCAATGCCGCGCTGGACAAGCTGCCGCGCAACCAGAATGGTTCGATGGCACTCCAGCGGCTGTTTTTCCGCGCACATCAACGCTGCTTGCTCGCCGGTTGCCATGATGGACAGTACCCGGTCAATGCCATGCTTGAACTGCGCGGTCTCCGCAATCCTGCCGTATTGCACGCGTCCACCCGCGTAGCAAGTTGCATCATCGCTCCGCGCGCCCAGCTCAGCGCCGAGAAACGTATAACGAATAGATGCAGCGTGCAGAAAATGCGAAAGGATGGGGCGATTGTATTGCGGGTTCAATTTACTGAATGGCGAAGAGCGCACATCCACGATATGCGTCACGTGCGCATTCGTCAGCAATATGAGAAATTGCTCCTGGCTGTGCGTTGAATGACCAATAGTAAAAATCATTGCAGTATGACCTCAGTGGCCGTTGGGCTCAATTATAGCCGCAATCAGTTTATGGCATCGACGATCTTGAAATAGCTCGGTCAGACTGATCGTCAAATAGGATCGAGGCCAATCGTATTCCCCATAATCCATGTTTCTGAGCTTCTGGACAGCTTTGGGATCGGTTATCTTCAGCTTGTACGTGATGCCGCAATAATGGAACTCACCCCAATAGGCTCTGGGCTGGTCTTTGCCAACCGCGATTTCGACCTTGAACCATTGCGGTTGAATGAGCCGCATGGAATAGGTTTGCCTATGCGCAATTTTTTCGAAAATACAATTATTCACGCCATCTTTGGTGCTCATTTTGTTGGGCCATAACTGCCGGGGAAAATCAAGCAACGCGGTCACATTCTGCTTCGGATATTCGCCGATCTTCTGCCATGGCTTTGTCGGGTCAATCAGAATATTTTCTTGTTGATGAAATCTCGGCGCTGGCTGTTCCATTGGAATTCTAAGTATGTCCAGTATGTCCGGCTCATAACCATTGCCAATTTGATATTCCTGCAAACTCAATTCCGCTCCTGGACGCGCACTGACAGGTCGTATCCACTTCTGGATAATGCCGCCCCGTACTTCCTTTCCCGCAATACAACGACCGTGCAACTTGTAGGAATTGGCCAAACACACAATCTCTTTATAATCACTCACAAAATACTCCGGGCTGTTGTTAGGGCGCTTATTAATTCGTGTAAATGCTAATCTTCCCCTGAAAAAGGTCAAGGTTACGAAATGCCCTTATACTTAAGGAAGTGAGTCATAACCAAAAGCAAAACATCCGCATAGCAGCAATCCGCTTTCTCAATCCTGCACCCCTCATGTGGGACTTTACCCATCCGCCGCTCGACGCAGAGCTCGGCCTCCGCTATGAACTCGACTGGATGCTGCCCTCTGCATGCGCCGATGCGCTGGTTGAGCGCAAGGCCGACCTCGGACTTGTGCCCATTGCGACACTGGCGACGAATCCTGAGCTTCAGATTGTTCCCGGCTGCACCATCGCTTCAAAACAGAGCGTGCGGTCACTGATCTTGGTACGGCGCGCGAGCATGCCGCTCGACGCGGTGAAGACGGTTGCAGCTGATACGGCGAGCCGGTCGACATTGGCTTATACGCAGACGCTCTTCAAGCTGCGCGGCATCGAAGCGCGCTTTGTGCCGGCCGCTGCCGACCTGACGCAGATGCTCGCCCGCGCGGATGCAGCGATGGTCATCGGCGATGCGGCGCTGCTTGCGATAGACGAGATTAAAAGTTCGCGCGAGGCGCTGCTGTGGAACGACCTTGCCGAGATGTGGCGTGAGACGACAGGACTCGCATGGGTTTCAGCGGTGTGGGCCGCGGGCCCGCAAGTTGAGATAACCGAACAACTCATCAATGACCTGAACAACTCGCGCGTTCACGGCTGCGCGCAGATTCACGCACTAGCCGAGGAGTGGAGCCACAAACAGCCGCTCTCAAAAGAATTGATAGAGCATTACCTGACAGAAAATATTCACTACGAGCTCGACGCCGAGTGCATCGAAGCAATGCGCGGATTTTTCCGGTTGGCGGCGGAATCCGGCATTCTGCCCGAGTATCAATTTACGATTTAAAAATCAAATCTCCCAGCGCAACAAGCAAGCGCCAACTGTAAATCCAGCCCCCACAGCCGCGAGCAGTACAAGGTCGCCCTTGTTGAGCTTGCCTTCTTCGATCGCCGTCTCCATCGCCAGCGGAATCGTGCCCGCTGATGTGTTGCCATACTTTTCGATGTTGATGATGACGCGGTCGGCGGGCATGCCGAGCCGGTCAGCCGTGGCGGTGATGATGCGCTTGTTAGCCTGGTGCGGAATGAAGCAACCGAGGTCGGCGCCGGTGACGCCGTTGCGCTCAAGCACCTTGGTGGTTGCCTCGGACATTTTGCGGACGGCGAATTTATATACCGCCTGGCCATCCTGATAGATGTAATGCATTTTCTTGTCGACGGTCTCGTGGCTCGATGGGTTCAAGCTACCGCCGCCCTTGAGGTTGAGGCTGACGCCGCCTGCGCCGTCGATCTCGTGCACAAAGTCGATGAAGCCTATCTCGCCTTCTTCCGCGGGCTCAATGAGAACCGCGCCGCCGCCGTCACCAAAGAGAACGCAGGTGGAACGGTCGGTGTAGTCGGTCATGCGCGTGTTGGCGTCAGCGCCGATGACCATGACCTTCTTGTGCGCACCGCTCTCGACGAGCTTGACGCCGGCCTGGAGGGCGTAAACAAATCCGCAACAGCCGCCGGAGACGTCGAAGCCCCAGGCTCCGGTTGCGCCGATCTTGTTTTGAACCAGACACGCCGTCGACGGGAACATCATGTCCGGCGTGACGGTGCCAACGATGATGACCTCGACTTCAGTGGCCGGGATGCCGCGCGCTGCAAGGCATTTCTTCGCCGCCTCGGCGCACATGTCGCTCGTGCCTTTGCCCTTTTCCAGAATGTGACGCTCGCGGATGCCGGTGCGCTCCATAATCCACTCGTCGGTCGTGTCCACCATTTTTTCGAAATCTTTATTGGTGAGGAGTTGCGGAGGTACGAAAGTTCCGAGCGCGGTGATCTTAGCGCGAGTACCGACGACAGGGCGAACTGTAAGGCTCAAGGCTGGCTCCTGATTTAAAACAGAAAAGTACCGGGTGACCTACTGCGCCCGGAGATGCCCGTTACCGTTGCTTCCTTCCGGACCTGGCGGGGTTGGCGGGTTTCCGTCGCGTAGGACCCGGCACTGATAGATTTTATCACTTGATGGCGACCACATCACGAGGAGGCATGAAAGCAAAAAACCGATAGAATGAATGAGTGACTGAGAAAAAACCAACTGTCGGCTTCATCTCGCTGGGCTGCCCGAAAAACCTCGTTGACTCCGAGGTGATGATGGGTCTGCTGGACCGCGGCGGCGCGCGATTGACGGCCAAGCCCGAGGATGCGGACATCCTCGTTGTGAACACATGCAGCTTTATCGATTCCGCCAAGCAGGAGTCGGTGGACACAATTTTGGAGATGGCGCGGTTTAAGACCGAGGGCCGCGCGACGAAACTGATAGTTGCCGGTTGCCTGGTGGAGCGCTACCGCGACGAGATTCAGAAAAATATTCCCGAGGTCGATGCGGTTGTGGGCACGGGCGAGTTGGAGGCAATACTCGAAGCAGCGGGCATTGCGCAGGTGCCGAGCGGGGCGCAGGATTCGCCATTCAAAATTTTGACCGGCGCAGGGCACAATGTAGTGCAGCATCATCACGGGCAGGAGTCGATGGCCGGGACGCACATGCATGCGGCTACAAGTCGGGCCGAAGGCGACGTGCGCGAAGAGCAGGGACGCTTCAAGCGCGATGATTGGCAGGGCGCGGCACATGAGCTGCCGACGTATTTATACAACGAGACAACGCCACGGCTTTTGTCGACAGGCAAAGTTTCGGCATACATCAAGATTGCCGAAGGTTGCGACCACCCTTGTACGTTCTGCGTGATTCCGAATTTGCGCGGCAAGTTCCGCTCGCGGCGGTTTGAGTCGGTGGTGGCCGAGGCGGAGGCGCTGGTTGCGAATGGCGTGCGTGAGCTGACACTCATCGGGCAAGACACGACCTGCTACGGCGAAGATCTGGGATTGAAGGATGGGCTTGCGCTGCTGCTCGACCGGTTGGCGCAGATTCCGAAACTGAAGTGGCTGAGATTTTTGTACGCGTACCCGAATCGCATTTCGAATGAGCTGCTGGCGACCATCGCACGGCACGATAAAATTTGCAGTTATCTCGACGTTCCGTTGCAGCACGCAGCGCCGACAACGTTGAAGCGCATGAAGCGGGGCGCGGGCGCGGAGATTTTTTTGAAGACGCTGGCTAAGGCGAAGAAGGCAGTGCCGGGGCTGGTGCTGCGCACGGCGTTCATCGTCGGCTTCCCGGGCGAAACAGCCGAGGAGTTTGCCGAGCTGGAAGAGTTTGTGAAGGCGGCGGAGTTTGATTGGATGGGCGTCTTCAACTATTCAGATGAAGAGGGCGCGGGGGCGTACAAGCTGGAAGACAAATTGCAAAAACGCACCATCGAAGCACGGCGCAAAAAGCTGATGCAGTTGCAGCAAAAGATCAGCCGCAAGGCCAAGCGCGAGTGGATTGGGCGCGAGCTCGACATTCTGGTCGAGGGTGAGAGCGAAGAGACGCCGCTCTTGTGGGAGGCGCGCAGCCAGTTCCATGCGCCGGAGATTGACGGCAAGTTGTACATCAACGACTTCGGTCCGAACGACGCGCTCAAGACGGGCAAGTTTTATCGCGCGCGCATCACCGAGACGCACGACTACGACCTGGTGGCGGAGATCATCTCGAAGCCGCTGGCAGATTAAACTATTTAAATTGGAGGCGAGCCCAATGAAGAAGAAACTGAAAGTTCTGCGCTGCCCCACATGCGCCATGCTGGTGCGCCCGACGGACGAGGACTTCCCTTTTTGCTCGGACCGTTGCCGCAAGATTGACCTGGGCAAGTGGGCGACGGGCGTGTACAAGATAACCTCGCCGATACTCGACCCCGAAGTGCTTGAGGACCTCGGCGCAATGAGCAATCGACAGACCGGCGATGAATATGAAAACTGAAAATGGTAAAAAGACTTTTTGGGCGTGGACGGTTGCAACCTTCTTCGGCGCGGGCCTCGGCAAGCCGGGTCCGGGAACATGGGGCTCGGTTGCGGCGCTGCTGTTGTGGATGGTTGCCGCGATGGGTTTGCATCTACCGCCATACACGCTTGAGTTCTGGCTGCTCATTGGCATTGCGCTCGCGCTGCTGGTCGGCGTTCCCGCTGCGAGCATTGTTGAAAAAGAAGCGGGCAAGCAAGACCCCGGCTTCGTCGTCATCGATGAGGTTGTCGGCCAGTGGATCGCGTTGCTCGGCAGCGCCGCGAACTGGCGTCATGCGCTGCTCGCGCTGGTTCTGTTCCGACTCTTCGACATCACCAAGCCCTTTCCGGTTCGTCAGCTTGAAAAACTCCCCGGCGGCTGGGGCATCGTCTTCGACGATGTAGCGGCCGGGTTGTATGCTTGGGGTGTGGCATCGATTCTCCATATTTGGATCCACTGAGCAGATCATGACGCAGTCGAATGGAATTCGCGAAGAAGGACGGGAAGGCGCTACGGGCGCCAAGTTGCCCGAGTCTGGCCTGCCGGAAATTGCCTCGCTCTATCCGGCATGCGCAATGCCTTTTGCCACCGTTGACGCGCTCGGGAAAAATCTCGGCCCCAGTGGAAGCCAGTTGCCGATGGTCACCGTCGATGGACAAAACGCGCATCTGCTCGAGAGCCGCGCGGAACGCATCACCTTCCGCGTGCCCGGTGCGGCCACGACCGGCGAAGTCATCGTCAGCAACCACGTCGACGGCAGCAGCAAGCCGGTTCCGCTGCGCGTTGCGCGTGAGCTGACCGACGGACTCCATCCCATCACCAGCCCCGTAGTCTCGGCCTCGGGAATGGTCTTCACGACTATCAGCGGCTCGCGCGGAAAACAGACGCCGGTTTCGGTTGTGCGCGTCAGCCCCGATGGCCGGGGCACTCCGTTTGTCACCGATATTATGAACGCATCGGGGTTGGCCATTAGTCCGACCGGCGAGCTGTTTGTCACCTCGCGCGCGGAGGGGACCATCTACCAGGTCGACCCGGCCGGGCAGACGATGACCTACGCCGAGGGACTCGGCATTGCCACCGGCGCGGCCTTTGACGCGAACGGCGACCTCTTTGTCGGCGATCGCAGCGGCACCATCTTCCGCGTCAACAAAGAGCAGCAGATATTTGTGCACGCGACCATCGAGCCGTCGGTCTCGGCATTTCATCTGGCGGTGAACGCGCAGAACGAACTGCTGGTCACGGCGCCGACTCTCAGCAGCAATGAATGTATCTGGCGCATCGACGCGCTCGGCGAGAAACACGTCTTCTATCAGGGGCTGGGCCGCCCGCAGGGGTTGGCCGTCGACGCAGAGGGTGATGTCTATGTGGCTGCGAGCCTGCACGGACGGCGCGGCATTGTACGCATCCCCAACAAGCCGAATGCATACGGCAAGCGCGAAGCGGAGCTGGTGCTATCTGGATTAAATCTGGTCGGCCTCGCCTTCTCGCCGCTAGGCACAACCATTCTGGCCACCAATCAGGCACTCTTTGAAGTCGACCTCGGTGTTGAGGGACTGCGACTCTACTAGCTTGCATGAAAATAAAAGAGCGGCCTACTGGCCGCTCTTTTATTTGGCTTGAACATTCTTGCTACTTTGTAGCTGGTTTCGCTTTTGCTGGCTTGGCTGCGGGCGTGCGGCTGTCCGCAATCGCCTGGTCAATCATCTCGTAGAGCCGCTCGCGGTCAACAACCTCAACAAACGGCGCGCCCTTGCTGCCTGCTGTGACCACCCAGATAGTCGGCGTGTGCTCGATGCCTATCTTCTGGCCGAGCGCGAAGTCGGCCTTCACCAGCTCTGTCAGCTTGCCTTGTGGGTCCACTGCAAACGGCATTTCAATCTTGTGGTCTTTGGCGAACTTCGCGGTAAACGCGTGCAGGCCATCCGGGTTGATAATGGTAGGCTGATTGGCGAAGACCTGATTGCGATACTCGTCGCCGAGCGCCTTGGACTTTGTGTCGAACCAGCGCGCGTTGACCGCCGCCTCAAAGCTCCAGCTGTGGAAGGGCAGCGGAAAGTCGTGCTTGACCCAGGGAATTTTGTATTTGGCCACCGCATCCATCAACAGCGAATTGGCCTTGGCGCAATCCGGGCACTGTAGGTCTTCAAACTCGACGATTGCGACCATGGCTCCGGCCGGCGGCTTGAGCGCGGATACGTCATGCACCTGGGTTGTCGGCGGCGGCGGGGCAAACTGTGCACGCAGGGCGGGCAGTGTGAAGAACAGAACCACGGCCAGCGCAAAAACGCGGCCGAACAACGGGCTTTCCATCATAAAACGGAACATAGCAGCGGCTTCTCCCTGAATTGAATTTTACTTCACCGAGGATTCATACGGCTCCGGGACACGACTTCGAACGCACAGTGCTATTCTCAAATTATCAGCGCCGTGAATATGCTTTTTTTCTACCTAAGACGCATCGCTAATTCTCAATCGGGCCGCAGTGCAATGTTGGCTGGCCTGCTTTTGCCTTTGCTCGCGCTCGCGGCCTGCTCCGGACACAAGCATCCTGTCTACGTATATGTCTCAGCGCAGCAGGCTTTTCTGCACGACCGCGTTGCTGCCGTCTCTAATCGCGTGGCCGAAGTAAAGAACGGGCAGGAGCTCGAGGTCATCGAGCATGGCAAGCGCTTTCTGCATGTGCGCACGCAGAAGAACGAGATCGGCTGGATTGAGGAGCACGCCGTCGCCGACGAAAAGCTTTATCAGCAATTCCAGAAGCTTGCCGCCGACCACAAGGAAGACCCCAACATTGCAACAGCATCGGTCCGCGACGATGTGTATCTGCACGTCAAGCCCGGTCGCGAGACGGAGCATCTATATCTGTTGCCCGGCAACGCCAAGGTTCAGTTGTTGCATCGCGCCATTGCGCCCAAAGTTGCCCCACCGCCGGCTCCTAAGGCGGCGAAACCTGACAGCACTACACCCGCGTCGGCCAGCAACACATCCAAGCCCGAAACCAACACGGCCAAGCCCGCCAACCCAACGCTGCCACTGATGCAACCCGTCGAACAAATTCTTGAAGACTGGTGGATGGTGCGCGATACCAACGGGCATGCGGGATGGCTGCTCGCCAGCCGCGTTGATGTCGATGTGCCGGACGAGATTGGAATCTTTGCTGAAGGCCAACGCATTGTCGGCTCCTACATCATCGCCAAGGTCAACGACCCGAAGTCGACGGTGTCGGACCACATGGTCCCCGAGTACGTGACGCTGATGTCGCCGCCCAAGACCGGCCTGCCATATGACTTTGACCAGGTGCGAGTCTACACGTGGAGCATGGCGCATCACCGATACGAGACCGCCTACCGCCTGCATCCCATCAACGGTTATCTGCCTCTGAAGCTCGGCTCAGAGCTTGCGCCCGAGCACAAGCCGACCGCGAAGGAACTGGCGCGCGAGCAGGCACGCATCGCGCAACATAAAGAACCCGAGAAGAAGCCAA
>CAIMNN010000312.1 GCA_903842845.1 uncultured Acidobacteriaceae bacterium
GTCAAGATGGGAACTTCGAACGCTTACAAAGAAACCCACATCACAAGGAAATCCGCTGCTATGCGGCCAATTTCAACAAGTTCTTAGGAAAGAGCGAATTGTCGAACATTGCTTCCGGACATGGAAACTGCAGAATCGCTTTGATTCGATCATGCCCATGGCCGCACGCAGCTAGGGGTGATATGGCGCGTGAGCCGGTGGCGAAGAGCGGCACTGTCTGCCGCTGCACAAAAACTCTGTAATTCCCTTGCCCTCAGTGATGGTGTAAATGCGGTCGACCGATGGCAACTTCACCGTCTCCCTGGCGCCGGAGGGCCAGTAAATCTCCGCTGAATCGACTGTGCCTACCTCTCCCAAACCAAAGTGGACGCGCATATCGTTTGAGGAAAGGTAGCTCCCGCCGCTGAGAACATCGCCGCGCTGGCGAATGCCACCGGCGCTAAGGTAGGCCGTAGCCCCGACAGCGTCGCGCGGACTTTTGGGGCCGCCGATAAGTTGCAGGCTGACCCAATGGTTGTGGTCGGGGTTGACGTTCCGGAGCAGCAGGGGAACACCATCCAAGTTGTTGATGACCACGTCGATCTTGCCGTCATTGAAGAGATCCCCAAAGGCCGCTCCGCGTCCGACACAGACTTCGGCCAATCCAGATCCCTGGACTGCAGGAACCAACTCGAAGGTGCCTTTGCGCAGGTTGTGGAAGAGGAGGACACGCTGCGCGTAGCTCATGCCCCAGTCAGGGTGCCGATCGACCTGTGGATAGACATGGCCGTTGACGATCAGCAAATCTTTCCATCCGTCATTATCGAAGTCGAGAAACCCGTCGCCGAAGCCGACGAAAGGTATGGTCGGCGGAGCCACGCCGCTCCGATAGCTGTAATCCTCGAAGTTCCCGATTCCGTCATTGTGGAAGACGACGTCATAGTCGTCGGAGAAGTCGGTATTCACCATATCCAGGCGGCCATTGTTCTCGTAGTCTCCAGCGGCGATGCCCATATTTGAAACCTCGCGGCCGTCCTTGTTGAACGCATAACCACTCATATAACTCTGATCTTCGAAGGTGCCGTCTCCCTTGTTGATATAAAGATAATTCGGCGTTGAGTCATTCGCCACCGCGAGATCGGGCCTGCCATCTCCATTGACATCCACGAAGAGCACGCCAAGGCCGTAGTAGCCATTGGGATCGCTAACGCCGGCCTGTCTGCTGACATCCGTGAAAGTGCCGTCTCCGTTGTTATGGAACAGGTGGTCTCCGGCGCCCTGCAGGCCACGTGGCCCGCACATGATATTTTGCCCACGGTAAGTACACATGGAGTAATTGACTGCCTTAGTGCCCGCGAGTGGCGGATGCTGGAAGTCGTAATGGATGTACCCAGCCACGAAAAGATCCAACCTGCCGTCGCCATCGTAGTCACCGAAGGTCGCCCCGGTATGATCGACGACGACGCTCCCTGTGCCTTCGTCCAGCGCCACGCCTGCCTTCTCTGCCACGTCGGTGAACGTACCGTTATGGTTGTTATGAAAGAGGCGGTTCTTGCCGAGATTTGTGACGTAAAGATCGGGCCAGCCGTCGTTATCATAGTCGCCCACGGCGCAGCCCAGCCCCCAGCGGCCATTAGCAACTCCAGCCTTCTGCGTCACGTCAGTGAACGTGCCGTCGTGGTTGTTGTGAAAAAGGGCCGCATGCGGTGGGGGGATCTTTCCTGCGAGCGCATCGAACGTCGATCCATTCACGAGGTAAATGTCGAGCCAGCCGTCACGATCATAGTCAAAAAGACAGACGCCCGATCCTTTAGCCTCGATGATGACGTGCTTGTCCGGAGTGCCGGTAACGTTGCGCCAGCTTGTCAGGCCGGCCTGAGCAGCCACATTCTGAAAGACAACCGTACCGGATTCCACATAACCGCCGGCCGTGATCGGGCGATGCTGGGCGTCGAAATTGGCCCCCTGCGCAACGCCAGTGGCCATACCTTGCTGTTGCGTGGAGTGCTCCGCTGGGCGTGCAACGTCAGAATCTGGAGACATCTGTGCGCTCGAAACAGAGCAGAGCGTCAGACAGGGCAACAACAGGACCGCCAGCTTGCGTGATCGGCACAGTGAAACTCTTGCGGCGCAAAAGATCCGCCCCCATGTATGCGCCACTCGCTGCCCAACGGTTCGCAATCTCATTTACGCTCCATCTTCGCGCGATCCCTTGTGGGTCTTGGTCCTTCTGGATATTGTAGTTTCCAAGTACGCTTCGGAAAAGCGTCCGGAAGGTAGAGAGGTTGCGGCAGCCATGTACGAAACGTGTTCTCTGGACTCCAGGCATTTCCTGCTGAAGCAAGATCAATCATGGGGATATTGAGCGAGTAATGGTTGAAAAAGTGGGAAGGGTGCACCTCAAATCTAACCATGCAACATATCCAAGCCCCCACATCTGGGTCCTTAAGCTCAATATCAACAAGCCCCTCGGCATCGGAAGAAAGCCGCACATCCACATCGGTATCGGGACCATAACGATTATCCAATGCGAGCACAATAGGGCCGCGCATCACTGCGAGCTCAGGCCCCCCACTCGGTGCCTTGATGGCCCTGCCACGCATATCGAAGGTTATCGACAGCTGCGTCCTACCCTTCCATTGCCTCCGGATTCTCAAGTACTCTCCCGGAGTACATTCCATGGGCTCTCCATTGACGGACACCCTAGTATCCTTGCTCCAAGTTGGCATCCTAAGAGCTACTGTAAAGTCAGCGGTGTCTCTACAAGAGACTGAAAGCTGCACCCACCCTTCTCGCGGATAGTTCGTCGTTTGCTTGATAACCGCCATCTGACCGCTGGGTAGAACTATCCGCGCTTCTCCTGATGCGTAAAGATTCATGTAAATTGTCTGGTCGCCAGTCATCACAGCCCACCGAGGTGTCATCTGTAACCCGCGCGGACCGCTCGCTACGCAGCAACTCAGTTCTACGTCTTGTTGCTGAAAGTGACTAGGGACTCGCTCTCCAATGAGCGGCGAAAAGTAGGCCCACCATCCGCAGTCTGGCATTTGTGCTCCAAGGAGAGCGTTATATAGTGAGAGTTCGAGTTCATCCGCCCATCGCGACTCCCCAGTAAGGCGAAGAAGCTGAGTGCACAGTCGCATCCAGGCAACCGTGGCGCAGGTTTCGACAGGTTGCTCAAGCGTCTCCATTTGCACCGTGGCGCCACCGCAGAATAATTCCTGATTTGAGACTGAACCGTGAATCATGCGCTCGTACCGAAGTACGCTCTCGCCAAACCTGACCGCTGCGTCTAGAAACCGCTTTTCCCCTGTTGCTCGATAGAACTCACAGAGACCTTCGATGCACGACATCGTTGCATAAGCGTGATTGCGGATCGGCGGCTTGCGCTCCAAAGCATTGGTCACAAGACCCAGACCGGCCGGATTGAGCCTATTTGGTTCTTCCCACTCAGATACGAGTCGCCTAGCAAAGCTAAGATATCGATCATCCCGCGTACACGCGTAGAGGAGAGAAATTGGTTCGAGTATGCAGCTTGAAGCGAGGCCCTGTAGAA
>CAIMNN010000313.1 GCA_903842845.1 uncultured Acidobacteriaceae bacterium
GATCTGATGATGGTTCGCCAATATCCTCTTCTTCTGCTTAAAACCTAGCTGCGACAGAGGCCTAAGCCACTTCAGCCGCGGCCTTTCCCTGCTCAAGCTTGTTGCCGTGGCGCTTGTCTGAGCGCAGCAGCAGGAATGCGAAAACCAATCCGCAGACGCCGAGCGATGCGAACATGATCTGCGTTGCGGTGTAGGTTCCTGTGTAGTCGCGCAGTGCGCCGTTGACAAATGCAAAGCCGCCGAGCCCGAGGTTCTGGATAGCGGTCATGAGTCCGAAGGCGGTGCCGACGCGCTTTTCTTCGACGACGAGCGGTACAGATGGCCACATCGCCGCAGGAACCAGAACAAATGCGATGCCGAGGACGATCATGCTGGGTACTGGATTCCAGTGGGTTAATCCCATGACGAGATGCGCAGGGATGAGCAACAGCGAGCCGACTATCATCAGCGTGGCGCGTTTGCCGATGCGGTCGATGAGGTTGCCGGCGAAGGGCGCGAAGATCATCGAAGCGAAGATGATGATGCTGGTGACGCCGGGCGCGGTGGAGAACATGTGGATGAAGCTATCGAAAACCTGTGCGAGGAAGCCGCCGGTGCCAGAGCTGGTGAGCGGGAATCCCCATTTGGTGTAGAACATGTCGTTGGCGAGCGCGGTGAAGGGGAAGATGGCGCTGTAAAAGGTGACGCAGAGCAGAGTGACGAACCAGAAGGACGAGTTGAACTTCTTGATGTCAGAGAAGACGATCTTATCGCCTGCATCGGGTTTGGGCAGGCCGAGAACTTTTTCGCCGTGGTGGTCCATGACGACAAAGACCAGGTTGCAGAGCAGCGAGAAGAGACAGAATCCGGCTGCGGCCCAGAGCGCGACGCGATAGCTGCCGTAATATTTGCTGATGAGCTCTTCGGTGTTGAAGCTGAAGAGGGTGCCGACGCGGCTGATGGTTAGCGCGATGCCGAATGCGAGCGCCATCTCCTTGCCCTTGAACCAGCGGCTGATGATGGCGGATTGGACGACTATGAGGGACTCGCCACCTGCGCCGAAGATGAGGCGGCCGGCGTAGAGCTGCCAGGTTGAATGGGCGGAGGCGACGATGGCTGCGCCGACGAGGACGAGCGTGCAAAAGAGCATGCTGGCGCGGCGTGGTCCGAGCTTGTCGTAAAGCATGCCGCCGAAGAAGACGATGAGAATTGCGGCGATGGAGTAGGCGTTGTAGAGATTGCCGATGGTGCTGCGGTCGAGATTTAATTCTTTGATGAGCGTGGGGGCGAGCGCGCCAACGCTGTCATAGGCGAAGTAGCTGCCGAGGACGATGAGGCTGATGAACATCAGGATGGTGAAGCGGTAAGGACGCCGAGAGGGGTGGAAGAAGCCGAGCGGTGTGATGATGGCAGACGATGTGGACATGGGTGGAGGATCCTCCGGGCGGAATGTAGTGGCGCGAAAATTAGTTCGAGTGACGTAGAAAAGATAGCAGATTGAAGGTACGATGGGCAGCGGTAAAGATGCGTTTTAGGGGTTTGTGATTTTAGCTCATCTCCAAAATAATTATTCGCGGACGCTGATGCCGAGGGCCTTCATCTTGCGGTAGAGGTGGCTGCGCTCGAGGCCGAGGAGTTCGGCGGCGCGGCTCATGTTGTTGCGTGCCTCGTCGAGCTTGCGCAGGATGTACTCACGCTCGTAGGCGTCGCGGGCCTGTTGGAGCGTGGAGTGGTCGGCAGCGGAGCGCGCGGGTGATTTGTGCGAGAGCGGCGGCAGTTGTTTTTTCTCGATGCGCGCGGCCTTGGGGTTGAGGATGAGCAGGCGCTCGATGAGGTTGCGCAACTCGCGGACATTGCCGGGCCAGTGGTAGTGCATCAGCGCTTCCATGGCTTCGTCGCTCAGCGTGACGCGTGGGCGGCCGTACTCGCGGCCGAACTGTGCGAGGAACTCGCGGACGAGGTGGGGGATGTCTTCCTTGCGGTCGCGCAGCGGCGGAACGAAGAAGGGAACGACGTTGAGGCGATAGAAGAGGTCTTCGCGGAAGTTTCCGCCGACGATCTCTTCCTCAAGGTTTTTATTTGTCGACGCGATGAGGCGGACGTCGACCTTGATGGGCTGCGTGCCGCCGACAGGCGTGAAGGATTGCTCGTCGAGCGCGGAGAGGACCTTGGCCTGTGTCTTGAGGCTCATGTCGCCGACCTCGTCGAGGAAAAGGGTTCCGCCGTTGGCGCGTTCCAGTGTGCCGCGCTGTTCGGGCGGGCCGCCGGGGATGGCGTTGTGCCGGTAGCCGAAGAGTTCGGCCTCGATGTGAGCTTCCGGTATGGCGGCGCAGTTGAGTTCGATGAAGACGTTGTCGCGTCGGAGGCTTTCCGCGTGAATGGCGCGGGCGATGAGTTCCTTGCCAGTGCCGGATTCACCATAGATAAGGACGCGGCCGTTGGTCGGGGCCATGAGGCGAATTTGCTGGCGCAGAGCTTTGACGGGAACGCTTTCGCCTGTGATGACGGTGCCAACGCTGAACTGCTTTTTGAATTCGAGGTTTGCTGTGCGCAGGCGGCGTGCGTCGAAAGCGTTCTTGAGGACGATGAGTGTGCGCTCGAGCGAGAGCGGCTTTTCAAGAAAGTCGTATGCGCCGAGCTTTGTTGCGCGGACTGCGGACTCGATGGTGCCGTGGCCGGAGATGATGATGACCTCGGGGCGTTCTTCAGCTGCGCGCTGCTGAATGTCGGAGAGCAGGTCGAGGCCATCGCGGTCGGGGAGCCAGATATCAAGCAGCACAACATCGAAGTTGAGATCGTTGAGCAGGGTGAGCGCTTCGGCGGCGTTTGCCGCAGTGCGCACGGAGTATCCTTCTTCGCTGAGAATTTCTTCGAGCGAGGTTCTTATCTCGGCCTCATCATCAACAACACGGATGTTGTTCATTTTATGCGCTCCGTGATTGCGTGTTCGTGCGGGCTTTGCGCGCCGGCGTCATGGCTTTCGGCGAGCGGCACGCGGATGATGAAC
>CAIMNN010000314.1 GCA_903842845.1 uncultured Acidobacteriaceae bacterium
TCAAATGAAATTAAGGACTTGACCGCTGACTGTTGAATTGGAAGCCTGCAATATAACTTCATTAAAATCAATGAACCGGTCCGAAGACCGGCTCATTGTGCAAACGGAATGCAATTATTTACTGCATTGAATAGACAGTCTTGATGACCTTGTCAGCAACGTTCTTCGGTAGCGGAGCATAGAAGAGCGCGGGTGCTTCGCTTTCGCCTGAAGTGATGATCCAGTTCAAGAGGTCCTTGATGATCTTGCCCTTGGTGGCATCGGGATTCTTGAGCGGAACAAGCAGCCATGTGAAGCTGGAGATGGGATACGCATTAGCACCTGGAGCGTTGGTGATGGAGACGCGGTAATCGGCCGGAAGCGTCTTGATGCTGGCGGCGGCTTCGGTCACACCATCAATGGAGGCGCGAACCCAGTTGCCGGCGGCATTCTTCACTTCGCCATAGGTGATCTTGTTCTGCACTGCATAGATGAGCTCAACGTAGCCAATTGCACCGGGAGTCTGACGGACGAGTCCGGCAACGCCTTCATTGCCCTTGCCACCCACGCCGGTCGGCCAGTTGATCGATGTTCCCTTGCCGGGGCCGTTGGACCACTCACCGCTGACCTTGCTCAAATAATCGGTGAAGATATAGCTGGTGCCGCTGCCATCGGAGCGATGAACCACAACGATGCGCTCGCCGGGTAGCTTGACATTCGGATTGTCCTTGGCGATGCGGCCATCGTTCCAAGTCGAAATCTTGCCCAGGAAGATGTCGGCGAGAACGTCGGGGCTGAAACGAATATCCTGTACGCCAGGGATGTTGAAGATTGGAACAACCGCACCGAGAACGGTGGGGATGTGGATGAGCTTCGTCTTGGAAGCGGCGAGCTGCTCATCGGTGGCCGGGCCGTCAGTGGCGCCGAAATCAACGGTACCCGCGGTCACTTGGCGAATGCCGCCACCGGAACCGATTGACTGGTAGTTGATCTCAACTCCAGGGTGTGCCGCACTGTACTCTTTAAACCATTTGTCATAAATGGGATACGGAAAGGTGGCGCCGGCACCGGTGATCTTTTGCGCGTGCATAAGACCAGTGCAGAAAAGAATTGCAGCTAAAACTAACCATGATGCGTTTTTCACTGTGTGAACTCCCGCTCTTTGAGCTTTGTACTCCACATCCATCATCCTCCGTGAATGTTAACGTCATTTGAATTTCGAGTGAGAATTCAGCTATCTATACGCGGCGCAATGGACAGGAGTTGACCGTCCTCGGGCTCATCCGGCGTCTCCAGGGGCAAGGTGAAGCAGAAACAACTTCCCTGCCCCAGTTCACTCTCGGCCCATATGCGCCCATGATGTGCCTGCACAATATTCATTGAAATTGCCAGGCCCAGGCCGGTTCCGCCAGATTCCCGCGAGCGGGCCTTATCGACACGGTAAAAACGCTCAAATATTCGTTCAATATGCGCGGAGGGGATGCCGGGGCCGTAATCCCTCACTTGGAATACCACTTCATCCGCTTTGCGCATGGCGCCTATCTCAACCCGGCATCCGCTGGCAGCATATTTGATGGCGTTCTCAATCAGATTGCCGAGCACCTGATTGATAGCATCCGGGTCCGCCATCACCGCATCATCAGGGGCGCCAGTAAGTTGCAGAACAAGCCCTGCATCCTTGACCACCCCAGCCAGCGACTCAACCGCGTCAGCTACCAGCGAGCTTGCCCTGATGGCCAGCGGCGTCACTTTATAGTTGGGGCTCTCGACTGTGGCCAATGTCAGCAGATCCTCGGTGAGGCGGTTCATACGGTTGGCATTTTTCTGGATAACGCCCAGGAACTCGCGCAGCGTGGCTTCCTTGGGCAGCGGCCCTTCTAGCAGCGTCTCTACATAGCCCTGAATGGAAGTGAGCGGCGTGCGCAGTTCATGGCTGACATTGGCGATAAAGTCGCGGCGTGACTGCTCGGCCGCTTCAATGCCGGTCACATCATGCAGAACCGCCAGAGCTCCGCCTCCGGGCAACGGCGCTGCGCTTATCTCATAAATGCGTCCGGGATTGAGTGAATACGCTCGACCGGTGCGCAGACGCTCTTGCGTAAGCGCCTCGGCAATTGCCGCCAGAAGGTCGGGGTCGCGCATGGAGTGAACCAGTGGGCGTCCTACTCGTATCTGCGTACCGGCTATCTGCTGCATTAATGCGTTCGACCAGCGGACGGTTCCATCAGCGCTTACAGCGACAACCGCCTCCTGCATGGAATCGAGCATCACTGCAAGGTCTTTGCGGCGGCTCTCAATTTCGGCAAAGCTGTACTCGAGACGAGACGCGGTCTGGTTCAGCGCCTGCTCCATCTCATAGAGTTCATCGCTGCCGCCAAGGTCGAGACGTGCGGCAAGATGCCCCTCTGCCAGGTACCGGGCAAAACCTATCACGCGCTTCAACCGCTCAGCGATACCAGCGGAGAACCATGCTGCAACTGGAAGAATGAGTATGAACGCGATGACGCCGGCGAGCAGCGCATCCCAGCCGAGAACGCTCAACTGTTGCCGTGCAGAGAGGGCGAGCAGCTCGTTGAAGAGCAAAAGTGTCGCCAGAGTATGCACGCCCAAGAGCAATGCGAAAAGACCCAGCAGCTTGGCGTAGTATTTGCGTGTCATCGGTGAGTTGGCCCCGCTGCATCAATTTTAGCGGCGGGCCAATGCAATCGAGCGGTCAAATGCCCTTGGGGAGTTCGAATCGATAACCCGCGCCGCGTACGGTCTTGAGGTAGCGCGGGTCCTCGGGGTCAATCTCGATCTTCTCGCGGATGCGGCGGACATAGACGTCAACCGAGCGCGGAGTCACAAAACGCGCATCGCCCCAAACCGCATCAAGCAGATGGTCACGGCTGAAGACCCGGCCGGGATGGCGCGCAAGATAATCAAGCAACCGGAACTCGGTCGCTGTGGTCGTGGTTAGTTCGCCGCGCACCGTCAACTGCATGGCGTTTGCATCAATTACAACTTCTTCAAACTTGATGATCGATGGCGTGGTCGGGCGCTCAAAGCGGCGAAGAACCGCCTTCACTCGGGCCACAAGCTCGCGCGGCGAAAAGGGCTTGGTGATGTAATCGTCAGCGCCGAGTTCAAGGCCGAGAACGCGGTCATTTTCGCTGGCGCGCGCGGTCAAAAAGATGATCGGCACGGCGGAGAGTCCACTGTGACTACGCAAGCGTCTGCAAAGGTCGAGGCCATCGCCACCGGGAACCATGATGTCGAGCAAAAAAAGTGCCGGCGGCTGGCGCTCGGCATCTGAAACTATGCTGGTAGGCGTGTGATAAACACGCGGGGTGTAACCTGCCGCCTCCAGATGATGCTGCACGAGGCGGGCTATATCGACATCGTCTTCAAGTACAAAGATGACCTGGCTCACGCGCTCTGCCCTCTTCCCTAAGACAATTCGGCTTACCAGCCGGTATGTGATTCGTTAACAGATTAATTCAAACTGGAGAATGAATTGCAAACGTTTGATGAATTCAATGGGTTTTCAGCACTTTAAGGCGTATAAACGGTCTTAAATGCTGCTCAAATCACCACTCCTTGCCTCAGAGTGCGGATTAATCTTTGATTATCAGCAAGTTAATGCAGTCGGCCGGCAAGCGATTACGAATGGCTGAGATTCGGCCATGCTTTGCTCCCTCCATCCCAAGCGTATCCGTTAAAGTGGCTATGGGAGTGAAGAATGATCTGGCTCTATTTGCTTTTAGGACTTTTTGCAGGCACGCTCTCAGGCGTCATCGGCATCGGTGGCGGCATTGTCATCGTTCCCCTGTTGGTGTTGCTGGCCGGGATGAGCCAGCATCGCGCGCAAGGCACTTCACTGGCAGTCTTGCTCGTACCAGCAGGCATCTTCGCCGTCGTCGAGTACTACAAAAAGGGCAACATTGACATCAAGATCGCCGCGCTGTTGGCCATCGGATTTTTGATAGGTGGTTATTTCGGCGGACGCTTTGCCCAGCACATTCCCGACCTTTGGCTGCGCAGGATATTTGCCGGAGTGCTCATCATAGTCGGTGCAAGAATGTTTTTTAAGTAGTCTTCACCGCGTGAAAGCGCAGGCGGACATAATCGGCGGTCCAGCTTCCCTGCTCGTCGCGCAGCACCGGCTCAAGAAGCGCAACGGTCTCGCGGATGACGGTCTCGCGCAGTTCTTCAGGCAAGCTCTCGATGACTCCGCGGCGGAAAGTACGCAACCAGCCGTCCATGCCTGATTCTGGCAATGGCGTGGGCCGAGGAATCAGCTGAATCGTGCGCACTTCAAATCGATGACGCACGAGCCGCGCAGAGTAGCCTTCAACCGACGGATAGTAATTCACGCCCTCTTCCAGTTCGCCGAAGCCATGCCGCCCCAGCACCGCGCGCAGTGCCACGCAGATTGCAGCGATATTGCCGTGACCGCCGCATTCGGCGACAAAACGCCCGCCTGGCCTCAGAACGCGATTTACCTCGGTCAACATCGCCTCATGATTCTTGACCCAATGCAAAGCGGCATTGGAAAAAGCCGCGTCGAAAGAGTTGTCGGGGAGTGGAAGCGACTCCATGCTGGCTACAACAACATTTACGCCGCGCGCGCGAGCCGCTTCGGCCATCGACTCGGAAGAATCAACGCCAGTTACTTCCGCTCCTGCCGCTATCAATTTTGTTGTCAGTTGGCCATCACCGCAACCAAGGTCTAAGATTCGCTCACCTGGTTGAGGCGCAAGCAACTCAAGCACGCCACCTGCAAGCCCATGCACATAGGCCGCGTTGCTCCCGTACTGTGTGGCATCCCAGCGTTGTGTCATCAGATCGATTGCACCGGCAGCAACGTCAGGTCGTCGACCAGGCCGACTTCCTTTTGTACGAATGGCTCGCCATAGCGGACACCTGCAAGCCGTCCGTAATGCGCTGCTTCGGCGAATGAACGCTCGCGTATCTCTTCCTCGGGGACAAAGAGCCCGCTGCCTGCCTGCTGATTGGAGTATTGCGATTTGTAGGCCATCAACGCGCCGTGACGCTGCTCGATGTATGGCGTGATGTCGACGATAAAACTCGGCCTCACATCGGAGTACAAACTGGCGTAAATAATTTTGAATGGCCGATGCGGTTCAAGCTCCACGTCCATCTGTGCCCAGAGCGGATGGTCTATTTTTTTTAGTCCTGCGAGAAAGCAAGCTTGATAGCCCAACTCGGCAACAATGGCGTGATCTGGATGCCGCGCCTGCCAATAAGGCAGGATTACCACGCGCGGTCTTACTCGGCGCAATACACGAGCTATCTTGATACGATTTTCAAGCGTGTTCTCAACGGCGCCATCGGTCAGGTCCAGCGCCTCGCGCCATCCCACGCCAAGCAGCTGCGCCGCTTCCTTGGCCTCGGCTTCTCTTTCTAATGCAGACCCGCGCGTTCCAGCTTCGCCGCGCGTCAGGTCAAGTATCGCCGTCCTCAGGCCACGTGAAGCCATCCGCAACAAAGTCCCGCCGCAGGTCTGCTCCACGTCATCGCGATGCGCCGCAACGGCGAGCACATCGGCAAGGGAGGCAGTACTCATCTTGTTTGGCTTCTCAGTAGACGGTGTTATTGGTGTCGGTGATCGCGTCCATATAGGCCACATCGATCGCCGTACCGGTCACTGTAACGTACTGGTTGTTGCGCTCTGAGCCGTCCGTGGTGTTGTAGATGTAAACCTGTCCGCCCTGCGCTACGTAGATCTTGTGCAAGCCGGTGACTGCGGCTATGCCGGTCAGGTCACCGATATAGGACTCAAGCATTACAACCTTCTGCGTCGATGTGTTGTACATCGTCAGGCAGCCGTACCCGCCGGGATAATCCGCCGGATCATTGGCGCGGATGCCGTTGTTGCACTTGGTCATGCCGATCCAAAGCGTATTGTCGTCGGCCACGATCATGCGGCTGGGGCCGTCCGGTACGCCGTCGCTGATGGAGACCGACGCAGAGACACTGTTATTGGGAAGGTTGACGGTCGTCAAATTGCCGCCCCAGTAAAGATTTCCTCCGAAGCTCACCGGAGCCTGACCAACCACGTACATGGTATTGCTGACCACTAGTGCGTTTGTCGCGCCACCGGGGATGGGATAAGTATGTGAAGCCAATTGTGCAGTAGTAGGCAACACTCCCGAGCCCTGACCATCGAGGAAGATCAGCGGCGCAACCGGAAGGATTGAATAAGCAGCAGCAGTTCCACCGCACTCGGGGCCGCAGCTGAGAACGTAAGCGCTGGAACCATCAGCGGACCAGACAGCTTTCACCGGACGGTCAAAGGTCAACGGTGCGCCGGTCCACATTCCTGTAGGATCGAGCGTGTCAGGGCTTTGCGCCTGCATCAAACAGAAGCCGGGAACATTCTGCGGTTCGCAATCAACCGCGGCCGAGGGCCAGTGCGACGGTCCACCGGAGAAGGTCGCCGTTTGCGTGGCCGTAAGCTTCAATGGATAGTACGCGTAGTCCGAGTTCTGCACAAAAAAGAGAGCGGCTGTTCCACCGGGATTTGTGCTCACGCGGTAGACGCCAGGAAGGCTAAGGGAAAAGGCGCGATTATTTCTCTGGTCTATCACTGTGACTACGTGCAATTGCTGGCTGGCGGCAAACACATAGGCCAGATTGCGTGTGGCAAAGACGCTCGATGAGATTCCATTCAACCCGGAGACGGAACCTGTTGATTTTTCCTGCGCGTAATTGATCAACCCAAGACTGCCGTCGCCAACTGCATAAACGGCGGCCAACTGCTCTTCCGGCATGCTTTGAATGCTCACCGGCAGATTGCCGGAGTAACCGGCGATGGAGAACGTGGGAGTCTTGTAGTCGTAGCTGGAGCGGATGTCGTAATAACCATCTACGAACTGCAACGCGCCGCGCGTGTACGCAGAGGGGTTTTGTATTGCAATCAACACGCGATGAGTAAGGCCACTGGGGGGCAGCACGCGGCCGTCAAAGTAGAAAGTGCCACCACAACCGGCAAGGACCGCGGCAACCAGCAGCGCGGCGGCAGAGCTTAACCAAAGACTTCTTTTTTTCAAACGACTAACCCTCTACATGCGACGCAACTTGGCGCCTGTTCAATTCAGATTGGCCGGGCTTACAGGCCTTAAAAGCGTTAAAAACGATTCCTGGCTGGGCGCCTTCTCTCCCCGAAGCCAGAAACGACCGTTGGGAGACGCCCGCATACAGTCACTCGAAGTATAACAAAGCGCACCCTGCCGAATGTTGGGCCGGGATGGACTAACATAACTGAAGAATGAGCAATTTTCGTGAAAAGCTGGCCGCACGACCCATTCTTGCCGATGGCGCGATGGGTACTGTCCTGTATTCGCGCGGAGTTTTCATCAACCGCTGCTACGACGAACTCAACCTCTCAGAACCGGCGCTCATCCTCTCCATCCATGAGGATTACCTTCAGGCCGGCGCGGAGATACTTGAGTCCAATACCTTCGGCGCAAATAGCATGCGCCTCGCGCGCCACGGCCTTGCTGACCAGGTCGCCGCCATCAACGCTGCCGGTGTCAGGCTCGCTCGGCAGGCTGTTGAACACTTTCGCGAAAA
>CAIMNN010000315.1 GCA_903842845.1 uncultured Acidobacteriaceae bacterium
CCAGCAATATGAACATCCGCGATGAAGTGCCCCATCTTCCGGATGAACGGATTCATGAGCACATTCGCTGCTCCACCAGTTGCGGACGCGAGCGTAACGCAACAGTCGAAGTAGGATGCGGCCGACACACCCCAATAGGCCGGACCTTCCTCGCAACCTCCATCGGGGGAGTAATCAGCAAGATAACGGTCAAGACTCTTGCATATCTTCGTCATTGCCGCAAGGCGTTTGGTGGAGTCCAGTTCCAGAAGCAGATTGGCGACCATCCAGTTCGAGTTGATCCACGGATTCCAATTGTTGAGGTGGCCTTTGCCTTCGACGCCGCCCCACATCCACCAGAAGTCATCCCGCTCCAATGCGGGATCGAGGATGCGCCGCTTTGCTTCAGCTTGGATTCGCTGCGTGATAAGTGGGGATATTTGATCGAGGCGAACACCGAGAAGGTAGTAAATCCAGGCGAGGACCGACGACGTCTCCGCCGCAAACAAATCGACAACCGGCTCCGTGCTATCGGGCAATCCCGAACCAATGCCCTCTCTCTGCAGGTAAACACAAGCAGGGATACCCCAAAACGTTTCTTCGCAGATGAGCCAAATAGCGGTGACGATCTCATCAAGGAAGCGGCCTTTGCCCTCGACGCACTCGCCCAGAACCAGATCACCAAGCCGTTGCCTACGGCCAAAGTAGAGGTGCTCATAGTGCGACCGATTACCTGTGCGCTTGAACTCAAGAAATACCTGAGCCGGCAGCGATACCCACTCTGTTCCCAAGATTGCTTCAGCGCGCTTTACGACTGCACTGCCAACATCCTTTGGGATGCTCTGCCAGGCATCCCGCTCGTCGACTTTTGGGTACGGATGCCAAGCAGAGACGGAGACCAATGACTTTGCCAGCAAGGCTGGCGTAAATGTGGAAGTGAGCAGGTTCTTCGGCGGATCATTTTGGTTCGCGGACTTGCCCAAAGTCGCTGCGCTGGTCTGCTGTGTGGCAAATGAAAACGGCAGATGAACTTGACTGAAGAGCGCAGCAGAACCCGCAATCAGCTGCCTGCGATTGATGGATGGCATGATCTATCTCCTCTCTTGCATTGGAATTGAATGGTACATTTATGCAACTGATTCCACCCTTTTCAGACCTGGAGCGAGCAGAAGCATGATGAGCAGGGCCAATGGATATACGCTGGCGGCAATGGCAAACAGGCTTGCATAACTGTGCGTGAACTGCAAGATGTAGCCCGCGCTGGTGGCAAGCAGAATGGCACCTACAGATCCAACCATGCCACCGATACCCGTCACCGAGCCCACAACACTGCTTGGAAACATGTCAGACGGAGTTGCAAGGATGTTGGCCGACCAGCCGCAATGCGCCGCCGCCGCGAGACTGAGGAGCGCGATAGCCGCCCACTCCGAATGGAGGTAGTTGACCAGAAAGACAGGAATAACCAGGCAGGCGCAGAAGAGCATCGTGGCCAAGCGTGCATTTGTGGGCGAGATTCCAAGGCGACGCAAGGGCGATGGCAACCAGCCTCCGCCAATGCTGCCGATTGCTGAGGCGTTATAGACGATTATCAGCGGCAGTCCCAGATGGGAAAGATCGAGGTGGAATTTGGTGCTGAAATATGAGGGCAGCCAGAATAGATAGAACCACCAGATTGGATCGGTGAGCC
>CAIMNN010000316.1 GCA_903842845.1 uncultured Acidobacteriaceae bacterium
CCGTTCTGCTTTCACCTGTAACTAATCTTCACTACATGCATCAAAATGATGTGTCATCCTGAGCGAAGCAATCCACGCTTCGCGTGGATTGCGAAGTCGAAGGACCTGCAGTTGTTCTTGCCTTTGCTTTTTTGTATCAGGGCACAGCTTCACAACTTGCGGCAACACCTCATACGTGTCAAATGTTTGTATCATGGCACGGCTTTAGCCGGGCCGCAAATGGCCCAATAAAAATTCCGGGGCTTTAGCCCCTGAGGCAATCAAATGTTACGCAAACTATCAATCGCCCTCCTCCTCACCGCACTCACCAGCGCCGCACAGAGCCGTCATATCTATCCCGACCCAGGGCAGGCCAAAACCGACCTCGCAGCCGCTCTAAAGGCCGCCTCGTCCGACCATAAGCGCATCCTGCTCGACTTCGGCGGTGACTGGTGCGGTGATTGCCAGGTTCTCGACCTATACCTCCACAACGACAAGAACCGCGAACTCCTCGAGAAGAACTTCATCCTCATCCACGTCAACGTCGGGCACTACGACGCCAACCTCGACCTCGCCGTAAAATACAAGGTCCCCCTCGAGCGCGGCGTACCCGCCCTGGCCGTACTCGACGACTCAGGCAAGCTCCTATACAGCCAGCGCACCGGCGAATTCGAGTCCATGCGCCGCATGGATCCCAACACCGTAACCACTTTCCTCGTCCAGTGGAAGCCAACCCACTCCGGCTGCTCCACCGTCCTACTCAACTGCTAATAGCTCCGGGAAGGTACGGCCTTTAGGCCGTACATAAACGCTTCAAATGAATTGGGGCTTTAGTCCCTGAGGTATGCTTATCGTCTTTCTGTTCGTTTGCACAGAATAAGCCCTACTTCCCGCACACTACTTGCAGGCACCAATCAGGCAGCAGCCGTACTAGGCTCTCTGGGCCGTAAAAATTCAATATTCACTTGTGAGACTGTGAATTCACTTCAAACCCACTGAATAATAACAACTTATCAAAAAATAAAACTTCGCCTTCACAGTCGCTGTGAGACTGTGAACCTTCACGTATCCCCAACAATCTATAGCCCTTTATTCAAATTCCTGCATTACTCCATTTTCGGCAAATGCTTGGTATTTTGGTACGTATATGTAATCCGATGTATCACCGTCAGCGTCGAAAGTATCGCTAAAACCCACAATACAGGCGCCATCACGCTCCAGTGATAAAACAATGCGCCCAAAATTATCAAAACAATCCGCTCCGGCCGCTCCATGAATCCAACCTTGCAAGAACCAATCAGCGCCTCCGCCCGCGCCCGCGTGTAACTCACCATAAGCGACGTAACCATCACAAAAGCAGTCAGCACCACATACCGGAAATGATTGATTCGCGCATAGAACACCAGTATTCCAAAGAAGAGCACAACGTCCGAGTAACGATCTATCACTGAATCAAAAAACGCCCCAAAAACCGTCACCCGATTGGTCCGGCGAGCCACCCGTCCATCCACCATATCGAACAAACCCGCCGCGATGATGACACAGCCGCCGTACATGAACATGCGCCCGGCGTTGGTGACATTGGCATGGCCGAAGATGTATGCGGCCACGAGGTTGATGCATAAGCCTATGAAAGTCAGAAAATTAGGAGATATGCGGGTCAGCGCCAAACCATGCACTATGCGGTTCAGAAGCCATCCACACGCGTTACCGAACGCACTTGTCCAGGTCGTTGCCATCGTACCGTCTACTTGTCTTTCTCGGCTGCTTCTGCTTCGTCGTGAATGGTTGTTATCTTCAATATCTCAAGCTCGCGCTTGCCATTGGGCGTGATAACCGTGGCTACATCCCCCACCTTTTTGCCTACCAAACTGCGACCGATTGGCGACGTGGTTGAGATAAGTCCCTTGGTGACATCTGACTCTTCACTGGTAACAAGGCGATAAATTATCTCCTCGTCCTTCGTCGAGTCATAGATGACAATTGTCGAACCAAAGGCTGCCATATCGCGAGGAATATTCGCAAGATTAACCAGCGACAGCTCCGCCATGCGCTTCTTCAATTGTCCAAGGCGCGCATTTACAAACACTTGGCGTTGCTTGGCCATGTGGTACTCGGCGTTCTCTGAGAGATCGCCGAGTGACGCCGCCTTTTTAATCTCCGCAGGGAGCTCGTGTGCCAACTCGTGCTCAAGCACGTGAATCTCAGCCTGCAGTTGTTTTTTTATGTGATCGGGCATTCTTTGTCCGCGTAACAGCCTATCTAGCTTAATTATACGCGTTAGGAAGGCTTATCTGAAGTTACTATCTCTGCGTTCATCTGTTGCAGGAACGACTCCAGAATCAACACCGCAGCCACCTGATCGACCCGGTCTTTGTGCTCCTGGCGGTCATAACCGGCCTCGTAAAGCACCTGGTGAGCGGCGTGCGAGGTCAGGCGTTCATCATGCATGTGGATGGGCAGGGCGCTCAGTTCGCCGAGCTGGCGTGCAAACTCGCGCGCGCGCAGTGTCTGGCTGCTTACCTCACCGGAGAGGTGCAGCGGGTCGCCGACCACAATAGCCGCAACGTTGTAGCGGCGCGCCAGGCGGGCGATGGAGCGTAGGTCTTCGCGGGTATGCGGGCGGCGGTTGAGGGTCATCACCGGCTGCACGGTCAGTCCCAGCTCATCCGTTACGGCAATACCGATGCGCTTCTGGCCGATGTCCAGCGCCATATAGCGCGGCTTTGTGGCTGTTTCCTGCACAACACAAGAATAACCCCTGAAGTGTTGGATAAGCTGGTACATGCAGGGGGTTTATTGTGGGGTTTAACACTAGTTAAGAACGATACAATTAGATTGGTGCGTTAAGCAGTAAAACCCGCCCATTCCAGAAGGTAATTTCCCCTAACCAATGGCAGCTCGCAGGAAAAAATACGGCAAAAAACGAGGCAAAGCGGTAGGACTGCTTTTGCTTGCGCTTTTGTTTGGCGCTGCTGCTCTCGCCGGCGGAGGCTTCTGGCTGATCAATGCGCCGTACGGGCCGACTGAGGAGACTTTTGTCGAGATCAAGGCGGGCTCAAACAGCGCGCAGATCGCTCTTGCCTTGTCCGATGCCGGCATTGTGCGTTCTCCGTTGGCCTTCCGTGTAGCGCGCTGGCTCAATCCACATCCACAGGCAAAGCTCAAGGCCGGCGAATACCGCTTTGACCATCCGGCTACTCCGGCGGAGGTCTTTGAGCGGCTTGAGCGCGGTGATGTGTACACGGTGACAGTGACTATCCCTGAAGGCTCGAATGTTTTTGACATAGCAGCAATCCTCGAGCGCACTGGCTTCTCCACGCGCGCCGAGTTTCTCAACGTAGCCAGCCATGAGACGCGATTGATTGCCGACCTCGACCCGCAGGCGAAGACGCTCGAAGGATATCTCTTCCCGGATACATACAAATTTGCGCGCAAGGCCACTGCCACGCAAATAGCCGCGCAAATGGTCAAACGTTTCCGGGCTATGGCCGCGCAGGCAGGGCTACCAAGCACAGAAGCACACAAGATAGTTACGCTCGCTTCTTTGATTGAGAAGGAGACGGCGGTCGACTCAGACCGGACACTGGTAGCAAGTGTCTTTGAAAACCGGCTGGCGAAAAAAATGCCGCTGATGACTGACCCGTCAATCATTTACGGACTTGAGGTTGCAGGCATCTGGCGTGGAACCATCTACGCATCCGACCTGAAGCGCGACACGCCCTACAACACTTACATGCATGCCGGACTTCCACCAGGACCAGTGGCCAACCCGGGTTTGCGTTCGCTTGAAGCAGCGCTCAACCCGGCACATACCGACTATCTGTACTTTGTTGCCGCGGGTGCCGATGCGCAGGGCGCCTCGCACTTCTCCGCGACCATTCAAGAACACAATAACGCTGTGACCAACTATCGCAAAGCCGTGAAGAAAGTTGGAGCGCGATGAAGAAGTTTGTACTCTGTGTTCCGCTTATTCTTCTGGCATTGAACGGCTGTCTGCTACCCACAAAGCGCAAGCTGCCAATCCCTAAAGCGCCCGACGTGGTGAAGACCGCATCTGCAGATGAACTGGTCGGATTGCTGAATGAGCGTTGGAAGACTTTCAACTCGTTGGTTGCGACAGTTGAGATCAAGGCGAGCGCGCTCAAAAGCAAAGAAGGTATCGCCAAGGATTACCCGTCGTTCCAGGCTCAGATTCTGATGCGCACGCCGGGCGATCTGCGCGTTTTGGGTAAAGTGCCGATCGTCAGGACCAAAATGTTTGACCTGGCTAGTGTTGGCGATAATTTTCTTATTTATATTCCGCCTTATAGCAAGGCCGTGAAAGGCTCAAACAAGGCGCACAAGCATTCCGCAGCGCTCTATGAAAACCTGCGTCCGAATATGTTTTTTGATTCCATGATCGTGCGCGGCCTGGAGCCGCATGATCTGTATTCAGTTACGGCGGATACGGAAACAATTGAAGACCCAACCCGCAAACATCTCTACGAAACGCCGGAATATGTTCTCAGCATCATGCGTCCAAAGCCAGGCTCACAGGAATTGGAACCAGTGCGAATTGTCATCTTCCATCGCGAAGACCTCCTGCCCTATGAGCAGGACCTCTATGACTTGGATGGAAACCTTGAAACCCAGGTCTTCTATTCGAAATACATCAAGACCGGAAACAATTTCTATCCCAGCGTTGTCACCATCAAGCGGCCTATCGAGGAGTATCAACTGATATTGACCGTCGATAAAGTGGATGAAACCATTCAGCTCAACGACGACCAGTTCCAGATCAAGGTTCCGGCCGAGATAAAAATTCAGGACTTGGAGACGTTGCCCGAAGAAGGATTAAAACCGAGCAGCGTAACTCAGTCCAACTAACGGAATAAATTTACTCAACCAGTGCAAATGCCCGCAGTACATGCTCTGTTATCGCATCGCCTGTAACGCCCTCAGGGGCAGGCTGATTGACGACGACCGCAGTCTCCTCCGGCAAAGCTCTAAGCAGCTCACGTACTTTTGCCCAGTCCACTGAACCAGTGCCCGGCCAACAACGGCCTGTTGCTGCGAGGTCGCTGAGATAAACAGCCCTGAGCTTGTCACGCAACGCATCAAAGGCGTTTTGTAATCCTGGCGCGATGCTGGCTTCAGCAACGTCCAGAGCAACAGGAATATTTCGGAAGCGGCCCGCAGTAAATATTTCAAGCAATCGTTCCGGCCGTCCAACTTCGTTGGCATTGCTTTCCAAAAGCAGTTTCATTCCCATCTGTGACGCGAACGCGCCCAGATGCTCCAACACCGTGATTGCATGTTCAACGGTCTCCGGCGACCAGTCATCTTCCTGGCCGGCCAGCGGCAACACAAGATAAGTGAACGGAATCATGTAAGCCGAATCAACGGCGCGCTTGACCGCGTCCATCGATTCAATGCGCCGGGATTTATCTGGGTTCAACAAACTTACAGTTAATCCGCCGCCGAACTCGCTCACTTCGCCGATAAAACGCGGCGCACGAATTCCCCAGGGCTTGAGCGGATTTGCGGCGAACCAACGTGCCAACTCGCGGAGATGCTCTTCAACCGCCTCCTGGTTCTCCGCAGAAAAAGCTCTCACTTCAATGCCATCAGCGCCGGCGAGCATCACTTTCTCAAGCGTTGCGACGTCGATGGAGTGTTGCCCTACTGCGCGAGCTGAAAGAACTTTGAACATCAAAAACCTTTCGTATCTACCAGCCGGCAGCCTCGCCATAATGGCTGCGATGGTCCTGCCCGCCTAATTTGTCGCCGGTCTTCAGGTCGATCTCAATGCACTCGCCGTTTGACCAGTGGCCATCCTTCAAGTCGACCTGATAGCCCATCGACTTCAATCCGGCGATAACCTGATTGCTGAAGCCGGGCTCAAGATAAAGTTTGTCGGGCAGATATTGATGATGGAAACGCGGCGCGTCGACAGCTTCCTGAATATTCAGCCCGCCTTCGGTGGCGGAAAGAAAAATGTTCAGCACCGTTGTGATGATGCGTGGGCCACCAGGGGAGCCGAGCACATAACGCAGCTTGCCTTTTTCAAGAACAATGGTCGGCGTCATCGCGCTCAAGGGGCGCTTGCCGGGTGCAATCAGGTTTGCCGGGCCCTGAATCAAGCCATAGTAATTCGGATGCCCGAGCTTTACCGCAAAATCATCCATCTCGTCATTGAGCAAAAATCCGAGTGAGCCGGAGGTGACGTGAGAGCCGAACCCATCATTGAGCGTCGTGGTCACAGCGACCGCTGTGCCGTCGGGGTCGACGACTGAATAATGCGTGGTGTTGTTGTGCTCGTTGTAGTGGCCGGGAGTTTTCGGAGGCGGCGGCAAAAAACCTTCAGGCCGCTTGAGGCTCGAACTCGGCGTGGCTTCATCGCCTTGAATGCCGCGACGCCAAGCCTCGGCGTAACGTTTGCTGAGCATAGCGTTTGCCGGAATCTTGTTGTAATCCGGATCGCCCATGTAATCGGTGCGGTCCATGAATGCGCGGCGCATCGCTTCGGTTATCAGATGGACTGACTCAGCAGTGCGGTCGCCGAGACGCTTCAGGTTGTAGCTCTCAAGAATGTTCAGCGAGCTCAGCAGCACCAGACCGCCGGACGAAGGAGGAGGCGCGCTGATGATGGTGTAATCGTGAAACGTTCCGATGAGCGGCTTGCGTTCCTTGACCTCGTAACGCGCCATGTCCTCAGTGGTGAGGATTGCGCCACCTTTTTTCAGATCGGCCACAAGCTCTGCCGCCATCTTGCCGTGATAAAAATCATCAGCGTTGGTTGCGATGCGGATAAGCGTCCAGGCCAACTCGGGCTGACGAAAAACTTCGCCGGCCTTGTAGTAATCGCCGTCGCGCTGGAAGATGCGGCGCGAGTCGGGGAACTTCGCGAGGTCGGGGTCGCGCATCTCCTCTGCTTCTTCTGCGGTCAGCACAAAGCCGTCGCGCGCAAGCTTGATTGCTGGCGACATCACCTGCTCAAGCGTCAGGCGTCCGTATTTCTTTTCCGCGTAGACAAGACCGGCAACCGAGCCTGGTGTTGCAATAGCGCGATAACCGAGTGTGCTCGAATCGGGAATCACATTTCCATATGAGTCGAGATACATGTTGGTCGACGCAGCGAGAGGCGCGCGTTCGCGGTAATCAATAAAAGTGGTAAAGCCATCGTGCCCGCGCAGCAGCATGAATCCGCCGCCGCCGAGGTTGCCTGCCGCCGGATGCACAACCGCTAGCGCAAAGCCTGTGGCAACCGCGCCGTCCACAGCGTTGCCGCCCTCCTGCATGATCTCAAGCCCGGCGTCGCTGGCCAGATGATGCACGCTGACCACCATGCCATGCTTGGCGCGGGTCGGCTGCTCGCCTTTGTAATTGAGGACGTTGAGAGTGCTCTCCTGCGCAGAGGAGGAGCTGATTGCAATGCTACATGCAACTGCGAGGAGCAGTGAGTGGCGGAGTTTCATGGATGGATACAGGATAAACGAAAAGGAGGTTTGCACGCCGACTTATGGCTTGGGCCGGGTGCGCAGTGATTTGAAGGCACGATAAACAAACGAGCCGAGGTACCAGCCGTCGATGTATTTGTACGGCGTCTCTCCGGTTGTGTAATGTCCGCACGGCAGCACACGGCACTCGAAATCGAATTTGTGTTCAGCGAATGCATTCTTAACTTCGAGCGAGTATTTGAGCGGAAAGGTCAGGTCGTACTGCGCGTAGACCAGCAGCACTTTCTTTTTGCGCTCGGGCATTCCGCACTCGGCAAAGCGCTGGTAATAATTCACCGGACTGATGCCGGCCCATGCGTGGCGTAGATCTTCCTGAGAGAAGCCTGCGTCTTCCAACGCCTGGCGGACGTGGCGCGTGCTCTGTCCGCTCCAAACCACATCGCCGAATGCGGTCGATGCGTGATTGAACGCGTTGACCTGAATGCGCGGGTCCATCGTCGAAGCAAGGTACGTGTAGCACGACCCAAGGCTGGTGCCGAGAACGCCGAAGTGTGTGTAACCCTGCGTTTCTAGCCAGTCAATGCAGCAGCGTATGTCTACAACCGCCTGACGACAGGCCGAGAGCGTGCGGCCGAGGTTCGAGCTGACAGCATAATCCGCGCGCTCCAGTTCTGACGGGCGGCGAATGTCGTGATACGGCTTTGAAAGCCTTAGCGCCGAGATGCCGAATTTGTTGAATATCTCAGCCAGTGCATTGTGGCTGAAGGCGTCGGCGTTCCACTGCGGCAGAATGACGATAGCCTGCTTGGGGCGCTTGGGATCCTTATGAGGAGCCGCAGGGTACCAGCGCGCGTTGACCAGGTCGTTTTCCGGGTAGGGCGTGCGCTCGGGCGAAGTGAAGCGCAGGAACTCGGCTTTATCAATCTCGCCGCGCTCGGCTTTCTGGCGTAATTCGGCGTCCTGGGCAAGCGTTTCGGGGCGCACATTGGTCGGGAAGAGCTGCGGAAAACGATGCTCCAGACGGAAATCCGTCGGGCGTTCGTAATCAAAAAATGCATGCGGGTCGGCGATGATCCACTGGTTCAGCTTTTCAAAAGCGGCCAGCGCGTCGGCTTTGCCCATCGACTCGTCTGCCTCGACGCCGGCGAGCTTAAGGGATTTTTCAACCCAGTCAAAGCCCCACTCGACGGGACGGACGATGCGATTCTCGTCGCGCGTCGTCAGACGCGTCTCCCAGTTGTACATCCACTTCGAATACCAGCTCTTGCTCATGCCGTTTACAAGTTTATCAGCGCATCGTTTGCACGATTGTGACGGGCTGGTGACTTATGCCGATTTTTTCCGCGATGCTATCGCCCAACCCAGGCTCAATACAGTCATCAGCGAGATGATGCCGAGCGAGATGGCGCAATAGATGCACCACACATGAAGCACGAATTCTTCAATGTAGCTGAGGTAGAGCGCGAAGCTGACCCCGCCGAGGCAGCAGAGCAGCAGATATTTGCGCGCACGCCAGAAGCTCAGCGGCCCAAGCAGAAAATATCCTGCTATGCCGATGGCTGCAACCGGAATGCCGGCTACTTCAGCGAATGGGCTGTGGTTGACGATGCCGCAATCCCAGTGCTCGTTGATGTCGCAGGGCTGAACGTCGGTCGAATAATGAACCTGTAACGCAAGTGTGGAGACGATGCAACCGGCCAGGGCGAGGGTCATGAGTACATAGCGCATAACAAAATGCTACCAGCAGCGGTGAGGGTCTAGGATTGAAGCATGGGGCCGGAAACAGAAAAAACAATTGGGCCGCGTCGAGTTGCATTTTTCGGCGGCAGCTTTGACCCGCCGCACATCGGCCACCTCGCGATAGCCCGCGCTGCGTGCGAGTTGCTTGCGCTGGATGAAGTCCTCTTTGTTCCCGTCGGACGCCAGCCGCTGAAAGAAGGCCTGAGCGCGAGTTATGAGGATAGGGTCGAGATGACTCTGCTCGCCGTTGAAGAGGAACCCGGCTTCCACGTCTCGCTGCTTGATGCACCACGCATCGACACCGCACCGAACTACACCGCAGAGACTCTCGAAGAACTCAATCGCACGTTGCCAAAAGGGAGTAGATTGTTTTTCCTGATGGGCGCGGATTCGTTTCTTGCGCTCAACCGCTGGCATCGCGGCGCTGAGATACCGTTTCTTGCTGAGCTCGTTGTTGCATCGCGCCCTGGCGAAACACTGGAGCCGCTGGATGCGCATCTGCCGGATGGATTGAAGTTGGTTTCAATCAACCCCGAGAGTTTTCAAAATGACCGTCTGGAGCGCTGGCAGCTCGCCGATGACCACGGAAAAACAGCCGCGCTGAACCTGTTGCCGGAGCTGCACTACGATGTCTCCGCCACCGCACTACGAAATGCCATTCATGACGGCAAGCCGCTTATCCCATCTGCCGTCCTCAAGTACATACGCAATCACAAGCTTTATGTGTGAATCCTTTGCATACCAGCAATGAACGCGCTAACATTACCTACTGGAGAAAGCGTTAAACGCATGCCTACACCCCGCGAAGAAACCCGCAAACAATTGAAGGTGGCGATAGCTGCCGCTGAAGACAAAAAGGCCATTGATACCGTCATCCTTGAACTGGACCCGGTGGACGCTGGCCTTACCGACTATTTCCTTATTACCTCGGCCTCGAACGAGCGCCAGGCCGTGGCCATTGCCGACGAGATCGAGCTGCGCCTGAAGCGCGAGTTCGGCATGTATGCGCATAGCGTTGAAGGCAGACGACTTGGCGAGTGGATTCTTCTCGACTATGTGGACTTTGTGGTCCACGTCTTCCTGAGCGAGCGGCGCGCCTTTTATGACATTGAGCGGCTGCGCAAGAGCGCGCAAAAGCTGCGGCCGGAGTCGTTCTCACGGGCTGAGAGGGTGAAGCCGATGCAGAAGCCAGCTAAGAAAGCTGCAAAAAAACCAGAAAAATCTGCAAAGAAGTCAGCAAAAACCAAGGTTGCGAAAAAGTCCGTCAAGAAGGCCGTGAAGAAAGCCGTCAAAAAGGCTCCGGTCAAGAAAGTGGCTAAAAAGGCAGCGGCGAAGAAGCCCGTACAGAAGCCGGCCAAGAAGGCTGTGAAAAAGCCTGTGAAGAAATCGGCGAAGAAAGCGGCCAAAAAGGCCAGATCGAAGCGCTGAAACCCGGCTGGAGTGGTGTGCGCTGGCGCACAAAACGGCGCATGTGGAATTGTGCGACAATTATTACGTTGGTAGTAGCGCCTCATCCACGGATGGGGGCTGGAGGTAACAATCATGGGTGAACTATTTCAGCCGACGCATTTACTCCTCATCGGCATCGTTCTTTTCCTTCTATTTGGCGCCAAAAAGCTGCCCGAGCTGGGCAAGGGACTTGGCGAGGGTTTGAAGGGTTTCAAGGAAGGCATCAAGGGCAATCCCGATCCCGCGCCGCAACAGCCCGTGCAGCAGGCCGCACAGCCAGCCGCACCGGTCGCCACCAATGCACCGATCGAGCCCAAGTAAGCCGGACCAGAGATTGGCAGAAACAACCAGCTCCCGGGCATCGTCATAGACGCCCGGGAGTTCTTGTATCCATGTGAAAGAACGGTCACAGAGAATGAGCGAACGCATTGAAATACGCCGGTTGCCCAAGCGCGGCCAGTACGATGAAGCAACGATACACGCGATATTGGATGCGTATTACCTGGCGCATGTAGGGTTTGTTGTCGACGGGCAGCCGTTTGTGATTCCGACCTTGTACGGGCGCAAGGGCGGCACGCTCTATCTGCATGGCTCGGCGGCGAGCCGGATGATGCGGCATCTTGAGACGGGTGTGCCTGCGTGCGTGACGGTGACGCTTGTGGACGGGCTGGTGCTGGCGCGGTCAGCGTTTCACCACTCCATGAACTACCGCTCGGTGGTGGCGTTTGGAACTGCGCGCAAGATCGAACGCGACGAAGCCAAAAACGGGGCGTTGAAGATTATCAGCGACCATTTGCTCGCCGGCCGCTGGGACGAGGTGCGCCCGCCTGCGCCGCTGGAGCTGAAGGCGACTACGGTGCTCGAGTTCACCATTGAAGAAGCGTCGGCGAAGGTGCGCACCGGGCCGCCGGGCGACGATGAAGAGGATTACGCGCTGCCGGTTTGGGCGGGCGTGCTGCCGGTTGCGATGAAGGCCGGCGAGCCGGTGCCTGATGAGCGGTTGATCCCGGGGACGCTGCTGCCGGAGTACCTTAAAAACAGGGATTAGGGCCCAGGACTCAGCCAGTAATTTTTCAATGAGCGAACATTCAACCATACGCGAGAACTTCATTCATTCGTGGAGCGCGGAGATTCTTTCTGCGCGGCCGTTGATACTGCCGCGTAGGCAGTTTGTTTATCCGGCGCAGGTTGAAGAAGTGGAGCGCGGGGCGCTGGAGGTTATGGTTGCGCCAGCGGAAGGTGAAAAATTTCTGGCGACATTCGCGCTGGGGTTTCGCTCGACGGCTGTGCCAACTGGTGTGTGGTCCGCGCCGAATCCGGATTGGTTGTGCGCGCTCTCAGGCGGGTACGCGTATTTAATAAACACACAAAATCCAACTGAGTTCACGATGCTGGAGCTGCGGCCGGTGCTGGAGGTGCTGGCGGCGAGCGAGGTGGGGCTGCTGCTCTTCATCGGGAGTTACAACATCATCGCCTGGGGGCGCGAGGGGCTGCGTTGGACGAGCGAGAGGCTCAGCGACGAGGGAATTACCGGCGCGCGGATTGAGGGCGGCAAACTGCATGCGCGCGGCTGGCGGATGATGCGCGACGAAGAATTTGACTTACAACTCAACCTGCTCAACGGCAAAGTTTGTTGACTGCATCAGACCCTCGTGTCGCGTTTTCAAAAAACGGTCGCGAAGATTGAGGAAGGGTTTCTCTACAGTCAGGTGCAGCACGCCAGCCAGCGCAAAGTTCATTATAAGAAATACGGCGAGCCATGCAGTAAGGGAAATGCCGGCGAGTTGCGGAAAATATTGATCGGTGTGAGTGATGACCGCTTTGTGGGTTAGATAGAGCGTGTAAGCGAGTGTGGAGCAGAGGGCCGCGCCGGGAATATAAATTTTGCTGAGCAGGCCGTTCTCACTGAGCGCTGATGCAGTGAGCAGCGCGAAGGCAACGGCGAGCAAAGGATAGCCGAGGATGATGCCGAACCAACTGAGAGGATCATTGATATTCATGCGGTCATGGAAGAGCCATGCGGCGAAGAAAAATAGAGACAATCCTGCAACGGTGAGTGCGTGGCCGTGGCAGCGGATGCGCTGCCAGAGCGCGGGGCGGAAGGCCTGAAGCAAAGCGAGAGAAACGCCAAGGAGCAGGCCGTCCAGATGGCTGTAGGTTGGGTAGGAGATGCGTTCATAGTATGTGTCGTGCAGAAGGCCTTGCTGCTGCGCAATTGGCATGAGGGCATTGAAAATGAAAAATCCGCGGATAGCCATGCCGAAGACGAGCAGCGAAGAAACAGTGAGAACACTTTTTCGCGCTGAGGGTTTGCGCATCATCCAAAGGATGATGAGCGGAAAGAAAAGATAGAAGTGCTCTTCAACGCACAGCGACCAGACGTGCGAGAAGCCGTTGTAATGCGTGAGATCGGTAAAGAGGTTGTAGCTGAAGGTTGTGTACTGCCAGAGCGGCGCCATGTGCGAAGAAGCGTTGTGGGGCAGTAGAAAATAGGCGGCGAGCATGACAAAAAAAACAGGCATGACGCGAAAAAAACGCTGTAGATAAAAACGAAGGACCTGCGGTTTTTGACCTTTGACAACGGAGCGGAAAAGCTGTGAGCCGATGAGGTATCCGCTGAGGACGAAGAAG
>CAIMNN010000317.1 GCA_903842845.1 uncultured Acidobacteriaceae bacterium
AACTTTCAAAAACAGGGAACCGAACCACCCCCATAGGCGTATCTTCTGACTGTGGAGGAAATACCTGTATGAAACGCATGCTTCCAGCCTCGCTCGCCATCCTGCTCTCTCTTGCCCTTGCAGGATGCATGATCCATGTTGACAAGGACGAGAAAGGCCATGAGAAGAAGGTCGAAGTCGAATCACCCTTCGGCCACGTCCACGTGAACACCGATGAAACCAACCCCGCCGATCTCGGACTGCCTGCATACCCCGGCGCGCAGCAGGTCAAGGATGACGATGACCACAAATCCGCTGACGTCAACGTCGGCTTCGGCCAGTGGGAGATCAAGGTCAAGGCCATCAGTTATCTCACCCCCGACTCACGCGACAAGGTCGTCGCCTTCTACAAAAAAGCGCTTGGCGCCTATGGCACCGTCATCGCCTGCCAGGACTCGGTCGCCGTCGGCAAGCCCACCGTCACCAGCGAAGGACTAACCTGCAACGATGACAATTCAATGAGCAACGTCCAGGTCAAAACCCACAAGGATGACAAGGGCGTCACCATCAACACCGGCAAAAGCGGCCAGGGCTTCCAGTTGAAGGCCGGCTCCAAGCATCATCAACACATCCTAGGCATCGAGGAGTCGACAGACGGCAAAACCCACTTCGCCCTCGTCGCCGTCGACCTGCCCTCGGACCTCGACAAAAAGAAAGATAAAGACTAATTTTTTTTGAGCCACGGCCGTCAGCCTCCACTCCGGGGCTGACGGCTGAGCTGTTTGCACCCGAATGCGATAGGCTAGCTATATGGAGAAGATCTGCCATCGCTGCCAGGGCGAACTGAACACAGAGGGCAACTATTGCCCCGCCTGTGGACTGCCGCAGATTCTCTTCTCCTCCGACGAAACCCCCGGCCCCGTCAGCCTGCAACCCTGGCATCAGGGCGACTCAGACGCGGGTGAAGTCGCCTGGCGTCCCGCCATGCGCATCGCGCTCTTCACCGCCATTCCCGCTGGCATCGCATGCTCCATGGTTTCGCCCATCGGTTTTTTCAAGCTCATCTGGATGCTGCTCGCCGCCGCGTCCGTCGTCGCACTCTACGTCCGCCGCGTACAGCCGCCGTGGATCACCGCCGGCGCAGGCGCGCGCATCGGACTTGTTTCCGGAATCTTCACCGCATGGATAGCATTCCTCATCAGCAGCATCGCCTTCTTCACCCAGCGCTTCGTCTTCGGCAACGGTGCCGTTATTGATTCCGACTGGAAGACCTTCGTCGACAGCTATCAAAAACAAATTCTGCCGGTCATCCCGCAGATGAACCCAGACCCCGCTGCGCTTACTGGCGTGAAGGACTTCATCACCTGGATGCAACAACCCAACGGTCAAGCGGGCATGGCTCTGCTCGAGCTAACCATTCTTTGCACCACGTTGTTGCTTTTGTCCATGCTCGGCGGCGTCATCGGCGCACGACTCTCCGCCCGCGCACGCCGCTAACGTATTTTTTTTGAGAATGGATTCTTTGCAACTGAACGCTGGAACAATACAGCACATTCTTCCCAACACACTACTGGCTAGGCCCTGCTTTTTAGTCCTTACTTCACTTCAGCTCAACCGTGATCTTTCTTTTATCCCCACCGCAGGACTCAATTCGTATATCGCCCGTTGCGCGCTTCACCAAACTCGGGAACTTGTTGCCCCACTCCACCAGTACCAGCGCCTCGTCGGTCACCAGCTCTTCAATCCCCAGCGTCTCCAACTGGCGTTCGCCCTCAAGCCTGTAAACATCTAAATGCAACAGCCGGACCTTTTTGCCCTTCCAGCTTCCTTCAAACTCATGCAACAGCGTGAACGTCGGGCTTGTCACTTCTTCAGGCTCTGCGGCATTCAACGCGGCCGCAATGCCCTTCACCAGTGTCGTCTTGCCCGCGCCTAAATCGCCCTCAAGCAACAGCAGTTGCGGCGGATGAAGAATGGCAGCCAGCTCGCGGCCTACTTCCACCGTTCCGGCGCCGCTCTCCGATGTAAATGTATGCGTCTTCGCCGTCGCCGTCATCATTCGCTTCTCCTGTGCCCTTGTATAAAAAGATAACCGCTTCCACCATCCGCGCGATAGCGAAAAGCCTGTGAAAGAACCGCTAAAAGATCGCTCGCCAATATTGTTCGCTCATCTTTCTGTGCAGCCAGCAAATCCGCCGCAACTCCATGCAGCCAAACCCCAAGCGCCGCAGCCTCAAGTGGTTCATCGGCAAACTGCGCAAGCAGTCCAGCTATCAATCCCGTCAGCAGGTCGCCGCTTCCGCCCTTCGCCAGCGCCGGGTTGCCGCTAGTATTCACCAGAGCCTGACCATCTGCCGCCGTAATGATCGTCCTTGAGCCCTTCAACACAACAATCACTCCATGCGCCGCCGCAAACTCACGCGCCACACCCAATCTATCCTGCTGGATCTCCGCCACACTCTTGCCCGTCAGTCGCGCCATCTCTCCTGGATGCGGAGTCACCACCACCGTCCGTCCCTTCGCCACTCGTTTCAGCGCGCCGACGTCCGAGCGCAACATCTCCGCCACCAAATTCAGGCCATCGGCATCGATCACCAACGGAACCTTCGACGTCTTCAGCAGCTCCTCCAAAAACCACCGCGTCGCAGGATGCGTCCCCATCCCCGGCCCCACAGCAATCACCGTCTTGCGCTCCAGAATCTCTGCCAACCGCGCCTGATTCTCCGCCGCCAGCGCGCCGTCGTCCGTCTCCGCCAGCGCCATCGTCATCAGCTCATGTGCTGCACCGGCCACCAACGGCTGCACACTCTTCGGAACCGCTGCCGTCACCAGCCCCGCGCCGCTTCTCATCGCGCCAAGCGACGCCAGCGCCGCAGCGCCCGACCGCCCCATCGCACCGCCGACGACGAGCACATGGCCAAAACTACCCTTGTTCGCATCCCGCGCCCGCGGAGTATCAATCAACCGCATCGCATCGCCTGCCCACCCAAGCTTCAGCTCAGACTGATGCAGCTCCTCCGGCGTCCCAATCTCCGCAACCACAACCGCTTCGCTCCACTTCCGTGTCAGCTCGCCAAAAACATGCGCAGGCTTCGGAGCCGTAAACGTCACCACCGCATCGGCCGGCATTACCGCGCCAGCACTCTTTGCATTTTGCGAATCAGCCGCCCACCCCGACGGCACATCAACCGCAACCACCGGCAGCCCGCTCGCCTTCACCCATTCAACCGCCTCGAGCGCCAACCCGCGCAGCTCGCCGCTGAAACCGGTTCCCACAATCGCATCAACAATCAGCTCAGCCTTCACCGCAACCAATGCCGCATTAAGCTCCTCAACCTCGCTAACTGGATGCTTCTCGCACTTGCCCTTCGCAATCAGTTTTGCCCACGCCCGCGCCGCGTCGCCCTTCAGCTCATCCACGCGCCCCAGCAGCACAACCGATACAGCCAGCCCAACCTGCTCCAAATGCCGCGCCGCCACCAGACCATCGCCGCCGTTATTCCCCTTGCCGCAAATCACGCAAACACGCTGCGCAGCAGGGAACTCAGCGCGCACAAACTCCGCCACGCGCGCCCCCGCCGCTTCCATCAGCGCAAAACTCTCTGCCGCAAACCCGCGCTCCACCGTCGCACGGTCCGCCACCGCCATCTCCGCCGCGCTCAATACCTTCATGCCAACAATCCTAGTTCAACGCGGAGCAATTTGTTTATGCTGTATTACATGAAAATGAAAAATACTCTAGGACGCATATCTATATATGTTGCCAATCCGCAACTACTGCACCAGCAGCCGGCATTCATCCCTGCAATCACCCAAGTTCTCTGCTGCAAAAAAATACGTCTGGCCTGTATAGACCAGACGCAAATAATGTCGATGACCCTACGGGCTTTTGCCCTTAATAGAGATAGCCGTTGGCCATCTCATAACCGCGTCGGAAGCTATCTCGATACTCATCCTGAAACCGCGGCTCTGACTGTGGCTGGTTGAACTCCTGATGCATGTTCACCTCAGCGCGACGATTTTCGTCGAAGTCGTGATGCGCGGCCGCAACGCCTTCCATGAAGGCTCTCTGCTGCAACGGTGACGCAACTCCGGGCACGCGGTCCATCAAGTTATGCATTGCGGTGTCATAGCCAATTTTGTAGCCGCTCTTGTAGACCAACTTGAGCAGAAAGTTCATATTGGGCGAGCGGTACTCTTCATGGCGGTCAACATCCGAGGCGTATCCGCCTGCATAATCCTGACCAGCGGCAAGTACGCCTTCCACAAAAGCCGTGCGCTGGGTCTGCACTGTGTTGTGGTCCATCGTCTGCCAGGGTGACGGTGGCGTCTCGCCGGGGAAGAGCGCGGGCACGCCGTTTGGATAGAGATGGCGTGTCGCTACATCATAACCGTGGCGAAAGCCCTCGCGGAACTCATCAGCGGACTGATAAGGCACGTCCGGGTGCTTGTACTTTTCGTGCCGTTCCGCATCCGGACGGCGCTGGTTGTCGTAATCCCGCTGCGCAGCAGCCATGCCTTCGTGGAAGCCATTGCGGCGGACTTCGGAATATTCGCCCGGCGTATCATCCCAACGCGTAGTGGCTGGCTGGTCCCACGGCAAAACGTCAGGAACGCCGCGCGGATAGATCCTCTGTAAAGCTTCTTCATAGCCATGCCGGAAGCCAGCGCGATATTCGTCGACATTGCGATCGGGGACACTGGGTCTGCGATATTCATCGCGATTGTTCACATCGGGCCGGCGGTGGTTGTCATAGTCCTTCTGGGCGCCGACCATGCCTTCGTTGTACCCCAGGCGGCTGTACTGTTCGTGGTCGCGCTGGCCATCGTCGTGATATTCACCCGCATGCTCCGTGGGCCTCGCATTCGACGTGTCCCCGGCGTAGAAGTGGCGCACACCTGCATCGTATCCGCGGCGGAAGCCCTCCTGATAATCGTTCACCATAGCTGGCGGAACATTGGGCCTGCGGTACTCATCGCGATTGTTGACGTCGGCACGGCGATGGTTATCAAAGTCGCGTTGTGCGCCTTGAAGACCATCAATATAACCCTTGCGCTGATACTCACGATATTCGCGTGGAGCCGAGTCCCAGCCACGTTCCTGTGCGCACGCTGCCCCTGGTTGTAGTGGAAGTCCACCTGAAAAACTGCAAACAACAAAAAGTAAAAGTGAAAAGATCTTCAATGGGTTAATCCTCCATTCTTGGTCCACTGTAATCAAGATTAATTCACCCTGGTCAGGATTCACTCACTGGCTGATGAATCCGTTGAGCATATATTTCAGACGGCCGCAAAACCCAAAAGTTAAAAACTATGCCTAAATAGTCATCATTAGCAGCCATGCATTCAACCCCGCTATCACCGCCGCCGCAGCCCAGCCCAGCCACTTCATCACCTGGCCGTTCACAAACTCGCCCATCAACTCGCGCTTGCTGGTGAAGTAAACCAGCGGCACCACTGCAAAACTGAGTTGCATCGACAAGATCACCTGGCTCAACAGCAGCAGCTTTTCCGTTCCCGCGTCGCCCATCACCCACACCACTACCACCGTCGGCAAAATCGCAATCGACCGCGTTATCAGCCGCCGTAACCACGGCGCAACGGTGAGGTTCACAAACCCTTCCATCACTACCTGACCGGCCAGCGTTCCTGTTATCGACGAGTTCTGACCGCTCGCCAATAGCGCCACAGCAAACAACGTGCTCGCCCCCGCAACACCCAGCAGCGGACTCAGCAGCTTGTACGCCTCTTCAATTGCCGCAACCTCGTAGTGCCCGCTTTTGTAAAACACCGCCGCCGCGACAATGAGAATTGCCGCATTCACAAACAGCGCCAGCGTCAGCGCCAGCGCTGAATCAATATTCGCCAGCTTCACCGCATCGCGCTTGCCCGCCGGCGTCCGCTCGTACTTCCTGCTCTGCACTATCGACGAGTGCAGATACAAATTGTGCGGCATCACAGTCGCGCCTAAAATTCCCACTGCAATAAACAGCATCCCCGCATCGGTCACTATGCTCATGTGCGGCACAAATAAATTCGCCGCCACCGCCGCCATATCCGGCCGTGAAAGCCACAGTTGAATTCCAAACAGCACCGTAATCGTCCCTATCAGCGTGATGACCAGCGCCTCTAGATATCGGAAGCCCTTGTTCTCAAGCAGCAGGATGATCATCACGTCCAGCCCCGTTATCAACACGCCGATGATCAGCGGAATATTAAAGAGCAGCTTCAGCGCAATCGCCGACCCGATCACCTCGGCCAGGTCGCACGCCACAATTGCCAGCTCCGCCATCAGCCACAGCAGAATGCTCACGCGCTTGCCCGTCCGCTCGCGGCACAACTGTGCCAGGTCGCGCTCCGTGGCCACGCCCAACTTCAGCGCCAAACTTTGCAGCAGTATCGCCAGCAGATTCGAAAGCATAATCGCAAACAGCAGCGTGTATCCGTATCGTGATCCGCCGGCAATATCCGTCGCCCAGTTGCCGGGGTCCATGTAACCGACTGAGATCAAAAATCCCGGCCCCAAAAATCCCAGCAGTCGCTTCCAAAAATTCCGCGACGTGCTGATGCTCACCGACCCATGGACCTCAGGCAGTGAGGGCGCGCCATCAATGGGCAGCAGTTCTTTCCTGTTCAGTTTTTCCGGCATCTTCTTGATAAATCATAATAACCGAATTTAGTTAACTATGGTTAATATAATTCCTCCAACCTCCGATAAGCCAACGAGGGAGCCGCAGCCCCCTCGCTTTACGCCTTACTGCCCCTGCCCCAGCGAGTAGCCTGGTTTCCCATCAAATAAGTACAAATTTTCCGTCTTGATGAACCCCACCCCACTCGCGTCCATCTGCTCAAGCAGCTCCAGCACAGCGCGCGAACTCACCTCGTGGTCGTCCTCTGCATGGAACCGGCACCGCCAATGGTCCGTGCAGAAAGTCTCCGCATGACCGTGCGGCCACACTTTCACACCGCGGTTCGTTATCATCGTCATTGGCAGATTTGAGTTGCCAATTTCCTTCACGCGCGTTGCCAGCTCTTCCACACTGCCGCCATTCCAGTGCACAAACACATCGATACCCACCAGCGTCTTCTTCGCGATTGTTGCGGACTGGCTCTCAACCGTATCTGTCTTCAGCGTGTTCAGCGGAGCCTTCTCCTCATAACGCACCGGCTTGAAGTGCAGCGGCTCCTGCCCCAGCCGATCTATCACCGCACTCGCAAACTCCTCCGTTCCCACCTTCACTTTGCTATAGCGTTCGTCAAACAGGTCGCCCGTGTGAATCCCTTCTTCAATCGTCCGCAGCCACGCATTGTGGACCCGCTCCGCAATCTCGTTCTGCCCCACATGCACCAGCATCATCACCGCGCTCAGCAGCAACCCCGACGGGTTCGCCACGCCCTGCCCTGCTATCTGCGGAGCTGAGCCGTGTATCGCCTCAAACATCGCCGCACGGTTTCCAATGTTTGCCGATGGCGCTATCCCCACCGAGCCGGCCACCTGCGCCGCTATGTCCGACAAAATATCGCCATACAGGTTCATCGTAACCACCACATCAAACATCTCCGGAGTGTCAGCCATTCGCGCCGCGCCAATGTCGATGATCAGGTGGTCCTTCTCAATCTCCGGGTACTCCGCGCCTATCTCGTCAAAAACGCTATGGAACAATCCATCCGTCCTCTTCATGATGTTGTCCTTCGACATGCACGTGACCTTCTTGCGCTTGTTCTGCCGCGCATACTCAAATGCATAACGCACAACCCGCTCGCATCCCGGCCGGCTCACCAGCTTCAGGCACTGCACCACCTCGTCCGTCTGCTGGTGTTCAATGCCCGCGTACAGGTCTTCCTCGTTCTCGCGCACAATCACCACATCCATCTTCGGGTGGTGCGTCCGAACATAAGGCGCGTATGACACCGCCGGACGCACATTCGCATACAACCCCAGCGTCTTGCGCAGCGTCACATTCAGGCTCTTGTACCCCCCGCCCTGCGGCGTTGTTATCGGCGCCTTCAGCAGCACGCGCGTCTTGTCTATCGACTCCCACGCGCTCTCCGGTATCCCCGCCGTCAACCCGCTCTTGTAAACCGCCTCGCCCATCTCGATCTCGTCATACTCCAACGCCGCTCCCGCCGCCTCCAAAACCCGCAGCGTCGCACGCATGATCTCCGGGCCTATACCGTCGCCATAGGCCACTGTCACCGGTATCTTCGTCACACTACCGGCTACGCTCGCTTTCTTCTCCAAAACCCCGCCCAACGTCGTGCTCATCGCATTCCCTCCAGTGCTAAAATTGGAACCACAATTGGTGATTTCTAATATACGACATAATTGTCGTGTATTGCAAGTCGTGTTTACCTATGTCCAAAACTAACTCCCAATCCGCCGCATGGACCTTCCTCACCAACCACGCTCACGTCCTGCTTTCCATCGCCGCCGACCCCGAGACCCGCATGCGCGATCTCGCTCAAAAGGTTGGCATTACCGAGCGCGCCGTACAGCGCATTATTGACGACCTCGTTACCGCCGGCTATCTGACCGTTGAACGCGAAGGCCGTCGCAACCGCTACAAAATTAACCGCAAGCTTCCCCTGCGTCACCCCGTCGAGGCGCACTGCCTCGTTGACGGCCTCATCCAGTTTGTCCAAAAGGGCTCATCCACGAGGAGGACTTCCAATGCGCAGACTCATTGAGGGCTACCAGCACTTCGCCCACGATCTCTTCCCTGAACGCCGCGACCATTTCAAGCTGCTCTCCGAGCGTCAATCCCCGCGATGGCTCTTCATCACCTGCTCGGACTCGCGCGTCGTCCCCGACCTCATCCTCTCCACCGAGCCCGGCGACCTCTTCATTACACGCAACGCCGGCAACGTCGTCCCAGCTGAAAGCCACGACTCCGATGACGGAGTCTCCGCCACCATCGAGTACGCAATTGAGGTCCTCAAGGTCAAACACGTCATCCTCTGCGGACACTCCGACTGCGGCGCCCTCAAGGCCGCGCTCGACCACGTCGCGCTCGAAAAGCTCCCCAAGGCAAAGCTCTGGCTCTCGCACGTTGAAGACGCCTTCAAATATAAGCAGCCTTTGAATTCTCAAGACGGTCCACAGGCCGAACTCGCCAGTCTCATACGCGGCAACGTCATCGCGCAGTTCCACAACCTGCGCACCCAGCCCTCCGTCATTCACGCTCTCGCCGAGCAGCGCCTCACACTCCACGCCTGGTACTACGACATCCTCAGCGGCCGCGTCGAGCGCTACGACGAACTTCAGCAACGCTTTGTCAATCTCGTCGATTAAGCACCGTGGAACCTTCACGCGCCTGATTCCGTCTATCCTTTAGACTGTAACCAAGAGGTCGTCTCTACAAATGGCAAATCCAGCACTCAACGAAAACACTTTCCGCAACGCTTCCACCGGCATCATCGACGCCACTGACCGCATGTCCATGAGCGGCACCGTCAACAAGACCGGCCTGCTTCTGCTCTTGACACTGGCCACCTCCGCTTACACCTGGCATCTCTTCCTCGCCGACCATGACTACGGCGCAATCAGCGGTCTCATGATGCTCGGCCTCTTCGGCGGCTTCATTCTCGGGCTCATCACTATCTTCGCCCCCAAGGCCAGCCCCTTCACCGCGCCGTTCTACGCGCTCGCTGAAGGCCTCGCTCTCGGCGGCATTTCCGCATTTTTTGAGACGCGCTACCCCGGCATCGCCATCCAGGCAGTCAGCCTAACCTTCGGCATTCTGCTCGTCATGTTGATGCTCTATAGCTCACGCATCATCAAGGTC
>CAIMNN010000318.1 GCA_903842845.1 uncultured Acidobacteriaceae bacterium
TACAGCTCGATGAAGTTCGCCATGTTCTTCATGGCCGAGTACGCCAACATGATCACCGTCGGCTGCGTTGCGACGATGCTCTTCTTCGGTGGATGGATGAGCCCGCTTGAAGGCGTCAGTTGGGCGCAGTTCCCGATATCCGGAATTTTCGGAACTGTTCTCTCCATCTGCGGTCCGCTCTTCTGGTTCGTACTCAAGGTTTTCAGTTTCCTTTTTCTTTTCGTCTGGGTGCGTGGAACTTTGCCGCGCTTCCGTTATGACCAACTGATGAACTTCGGCTGGCGCATTCTGCTGCCGCTGTCCATCCTGAACATTGTGGGAACCAGTCTCTGGTTCGCCTACCACTCGTAGTGAAGAGGAACCGATGCATCTGATACTCTTCATCCTCTTTGCCGGTCTTTGCCTCGCGGGCGCACTCAATCTGCTGTTGCAGAAGCACCCCATCAACAGCGCTCTCTCGTTGATCGTGGTGATGACCTCGCTGGCGGTGCTTTACCTGATGCTGGGCGCGGAGTTCCTCGCCGCGGCGCAGGTGATTGTTTACGCCGGCGCCATCATGGTGCTCTTTACATTCGTCGTCATGCTGCTCAATGCAGGCAAGGAAGACCGCACGCTGGGCAGCTTTGCTTCGTGGTCGGTTGGCTTCCCTGCTGTCGCAGTGATACTGGCCGTTGTTGCTTCGATCATTCTGAAGACGCAAGGGCTTGGCGACGCTGCACTCGGCGACAAGGTTACATCGACTGAGCAGTTGAGCGCGGTGCTTTTCAAAGAGCTTGTGCTTCCGTTCGAAGTCACATCGGTTCTGGTCCTCATCGCCATTCTCGGCGCAGTGGCTTTGGCCCGCCGCGGCGACGGCGAAGTAAGAAAGGACGGCAAATGATCCCCATCAGCTGGTACTTGTTGCTGAGCGCGGCGCTCTTCTGCATGGGCGTGACCGGCTTCCTGATCAAGCGCAACCTGATCACGGTCTTCATGTCCATCGAACTGATGCTCAACGCCGTGAACCTCTCCTTTGTCGCCTTCGCCCATCAGTGGAACCCGGTGAAGGGGCAGATCTTCGTTTTCTTTGTGATGATGGTGGCGGCTGCTGAAGCGGCCGTCGGACTCGCCATCATTATTGCTGTCTTCCGCGCTCGCGCAACGCTGGCCGTCGACCAGATCGACCTGATGAAACTATGAACGGTTTAACGCATCTCTGGCTGATTCCGCTTCTGCCCTTCGTCGGCTTTATGCTGAACGGGCTCTTTGGTTCGCGACTGCCCAAGTCGGTGGTGAGTGCGATAGCGCTTGTCTTTCCGCTCGGCTCGCTGATCGTTGTCGCGCTCAACTGGTTGCAGTTCACTGCGGCCGGTGCGCCGAACGCAATCATTGAGCACTGCCCGGTGGGCTGGATTCATATCGCCAATTTCAATGTCGGCTTTGACTTTGCGATGGACCATCTCGCTCTGGTCATGCTGCTTGTTGTTACCGGCGTCGGCTTCCTGATCCACATCTACTCGGTCGGCTACATGAGCCACGAGGAAGGTTACTGGCGCTACTTCGCCTACCTGAACCTCTTCCTCTTCTTCATGACGGTACTCGTCCTCTCCGAGAACGCGCTGCTGATGTTTGTCGGTTGGGAGGGCGTTGGACTCGCGTCGTACTTGCTGATAGGCTTCTACTTCAAAAAGAACTCCGCGGCTGATGCCGGCAAAAAAGCTTTTATCGTTAACCGCATTGGTGACTTTGGATTTCTGCTCGGCATCTTTCTTCTGGTCGGAACTTTCGGAACGCTCAGCTTCGCCGGCATCAGCGCGAATATCGCAGCGAACCCGGCGCTCCAAGGCGGCGTGATGACATGCATCGCGCTCTGCCTCGTCCTCGGCGCAACCGGCAAGAGCGCGCAGCTACCGCTCTACATCTGGCTGCCGGACGCGATGGAAGGCCCTACGCCGGTCTCCGCGTTGATCCACGCTGCGACGATGGTCACCGCCGGCGTATACATGATCGTGCGGTTGCACTTCATCTTTGACCGCGCACCGATCGCACTTGCGGTTGTCGCCATCATCGGCGCGGCCACAGCTATCTTCGCTTCGACCATCGCGCTGGTCCAGAACGATATCAAGCGCGTGCTGGCTTACTCGACCGTCTCGCAACTCGGCTACATGTTCCTCGGCGCAGGCGTAGCTGCTTATAGCTCGGCTATCTTCCACCTGATGACGCACGCCTTCTTCAAGGCGCTGCTCTTCCTTGCTGCCGGCTCCGTCATTCACGCATTGAGCGGCGAACAGGACCTACGCAAGATGGGTGGGCTGCGGAAGAAGCTGCCCGTCACTTTCTGGGTCACGACGATAGGCGTTGTGGCAATCGCTGGCATACCGCCGTTCGCCGGATTCTTCTCGAAGGACGAGATCCTCTACGCCGCATTCAATCACGGCACGCTTGGCCAGGTGCTCTGGTTTGTCGGGCTCGTGACCGCGCTCTTGACCAGCTTCTACATGTTCCGCCTCTGGTACCTCACCTTCATGGGCGACTCACGCTCGCACGATACGCATCCTCATGAAAGCCCATGGTCGATGCTTGGGCCGCTGGTTATTCTCGCCGGCTTGTCTGTCGTTGGCGGTTTCATCAAGATCGGCGGATTCCTCGAGCCCTCAGTCGGCGCACATGCTGAGGCAGGCAGCGCAAGCTTGGAATTGATCATGAGCGGTGTTGCCGTTGCTGTCGCGCTCATCGGCTGGTTTATCGCACACTCCCTGTATGGAAAGAAATCTGAGACGCCGCATAAGCTTGCGACGTCGGTTCCCTTCGCTTACAACACGCTGCTCCACAAATATTATGTGGACGAGTTCTACGGTGCGACGGTCGTCAAGCCATTGCAGTTGAGCTCAAAGTACATCCTTGAGTGGATCGTTGAGAAAGGCATCCTCGGCGCGCTTGTCTGGCTGATCGCAGGCATTCCGCTGTTCTGCGGCGCTATTCTGCAAAAGTGGCAGTCGGGCAATATCCGCTCCTACGCGGCGTGGATTGCGGCCGGCGCGGCCGCTTTGCTGATCTTTCTGCTGCTGAGCTCGCATCAACTACCTTGCTGGCTCTGCTATAGCAAGATGGTGCACTAGGAGAGATGACGATGAATGAAATGATACTCAGCCTAATCCTCCTTGCACCGCTTGTCGGAGCCGCGCTCGTTTTGTTATTGCCGGATATGAAGAAACTTTCGGCAGGCATCGCGCTGCTGACGACGCTCACGACACTAGGCCTTATTCTGCACCTGCCTTATCACTTCGTTCAGGGTCAGAGCGGCTTTCAATATGTGGTCGACAAAATCATAATCGCCTACCCTGAGATTCATTACCACCTTGGCGTGGACGGACTCAGCCTTTGGCTTATCGTTCTCACAGGCCTGCTCGGCCCGGTCGGCGTAGTCGCAAGCTGGAAGATCATCAAGGGGCGCGAGAAGCTTTTTTATTCACTCTTCCTCTTGCAGCAGACGGCGATCCTCGGCGTATTCGTATCGCTCGACCTCATCCTTTATTACGGCTTCTGGGAGCTCTCGCTGATTCCGATGGCCGTGCTCATCGCGTACTTTGGACGCAAAGAAGGCCCGAAGACCGCTCTCAAGTTCTTCCTCTTCACATTCATTCCGTCGGCACCGCTGCTGGTTGCAATTCTTTGGCTGTACGCGCAGACCGGCAGCTTTGATTACACTGCCTTGCAGCAGGCCATTCTGATGGGTTCGCTGCCTGCTGGTGCGCTCTGCTGGGTTGCGCTTGCATTCCTCTTCGCATTCGCGGTCAAGGTTCCGGTGGTTCCGCTGCATGGTTGGCTCGCTGATGCCTTCAGTGACGCGCCGGTTGCACTTGCCATGATAATCGCCGGCAAGCTTGGCCTCTACTCCATGCTGCGCTTCCACGTTGCGCTGTTCCCTGTGCAGTCCCATGCGGTGGCGCAGTGGATGGTCGCACTCGCCGTCATCGGCATTCTGTATGGCGCGTGCCTTGCATTGGTGCAGCGTGATTTCTGGCGCCTTGCTGCTTACGCGGCACTCAGCCACTTGAGCTTTGCTGTTCTCGGCATCTACGGCTTCACACAGTTCGGCTTAGCCGGCGCGGTTTATCAGACCATCAACCACGGCGTGACCGATGGCGCGTTCCTTTTGCTACTTGGCATCTTTGAGTTGCGCTACGGCAGCTCGGAGATTAACTCATACGGCGGAGTCGCCGGGCGCCTGCCCAAGACCGCAACCTTCTTCGTCATCACCGGCTTGTCGCTTGTCGGCCTGCCGATGTTGAATGGCTTCGTCAGCGAATTCCTCATCCTGAGCGGCACTTTCACCGGCTACAGCCGCAGTTGGGCAGCGGTGGCCACGCTTGGCGTCATCCTGAGCGCTGCTTACATGCTGAACTTAATCCAGAAGCTCTTCTACGGCCCTGAGGGCGAACTGACGCGCACCAAGCCCGCAGTTGACCTTGGGCTCGGCGAGTTTGCCACGCTCTCAATTCTTGCCATTCTGATGCTCTTCCTCGGCCTCGCGCCTAACCGGCTGCTGCCATCGATTGAAAGCGGCGTCGCTCCACCCGTCATACACGCCGCGCAACAGTTCACCGTGGAGGCACATCAATGAACATCGACCTTCTGCACCTGATGCCCACGGATATTTTTCGCATATTGCCTGAGATCGTCCTGACTATCACCGGCGTTCTGGTGATGCTTATCGACGCTGCGCTTCCGCCGCGCGCAGACCGCCGCAACCTCGGCTGGCTTGCCGCGATCGGTACTGCGTTCGCGCTGCTTTCAAGCCAGGCCCAGCTTGTGCTGCTGCAACTGCCCGAACGCACAGGTTTCTACGGCACGGTCGAGACCAGTTCCTTCAGCATCTTTTTCCATGTGCTGATCTGCGGCATCGTGCTGGTTGCATTGCTTGTCGCGCTCGACACACTGCCCGAGAACGGCCACCACAAGGGCGAGTACTTTGCCCTCATCGTCTTCGGCGCGGTTGGCATGTGCCTGCTGACTTCGGCTGTCGAGCTGCTGGTCGTCTTCATCGCGCTTGAGATATCGTCGATATCGACCTACATTCTTGCCGGCTATCGCAAAGATACGGGTCGCGGAGTTGAAGCCGCCATCAAGTACTTTCTGCTCGGATCCTTCGCAACCGGATTCTTCCTCTACGGCGTCGCGATGGCTTTTGGAGCGACTGGCACCACTGTCATCTCCGAGATTGCCGCACGCGTACACACCGGCGAGAACCAGGGATTGCTGGTGCTCTCGCTCGGGCTCATGCTCGTTGGAATTCTCTTCAAAGTATCGGCGGCTCCCTTCCACGTCTGGACACCTGACGTCTATGAAGGCGCGCCTTCACCGGTGGTTGCGTTGATGTCGACCGCGCCGAAGGCCGCTGCGTTCGCGTTGTTGATTCGCGTCGTCTACGGCGCGTTCCCGTCGATGCAGCCGCTCTGGACGCCGCTGCTTTGGATCGTCGCGGTGCTTTCAATGACCGTCGGCAATCTGGCCGCGCTGCGTCAACAAAACGTGAAGCGCATGCTTGCCTACTCATCCATCGCGCACGCAGGATACCTGCTTGCGGCTTTTGCAGGCGTTGGCAACACGGGCATCACAGCCGCCTGCTTTTATATTGCGGCTTATGCATCGATGAACGTGGGCATCTTCGCGGTTGTGACGCTCATCAGCGGCTATAACGATGAACTTCCGCTCATCAAGGATTTTCGCGGCGTACTGTATCGCACGCCGGTTCTAGGTGGCGTGCTCATCTTCTTTCTCATCTCGCTCATCGGAATTCCCTTCACCGGTGGCTTCTTCGGCAAGTTCTTCAGCTTCTCGACGGCTATGGGCGGCGGAGCGATCTGGTTGGTCCTCATCGGCCTGCTCAACTCCGGCCTGGCCGCAGCATATTATTTGCGACTGGTCGTCAGTGTCGCGCAAAAGCCTGAAGTGGACGCGCCCCTGGCACCTGCAAGACAGCCTATTGGCGTAGCAGTTGCGGCTGCTTTGATGCTTGCCGTAGCAGCAACGCTCGTATTAGGAATTGCGCCGGGCGAGGTGCTGAAGAATGCTACCCAAGGCGCATATGAGCTGATGCCGCACTCGATGCATCAGGTCAATTCGCCGGGCTCATCGGTTCCTCAGTGAGTTTCAAATCTGTACCGGGCGCTCTCGCAAACTCATCGCGTTCAGCGCCCATTAATTTCTTATAGAACGTTTTATGCTCGCTCAATACCCTATCCATTGAAAAATGCTGCTCAACCCATTTGCGTGCAGCAGTGCCCATTTCGACGCGCCGCTTCGCATCGGCTAGCAGTTTGCAGATCGCCTCGGCTAATGCAGATGGATTCTCTGGCGGGACAAGCAGTCCTGTCACCTCAGGAACTACCGCATCACGCGCACCTGTGCAGAGTGTTGAAACAACAGGTAACCCAGTTGCTGCTGCTTCCAGAATGACGTTGGGAAACCCCTCGCGTCTGGACGGCAGCACCATCAAGTCCATCGCTCGGTAATATGGCGCAGTGTTGTCCACATAACCCGTAGCGCGAATGTGCGAATGTGTGGCAATCTTCTCCACTGCTTCACGACCAACCGCATCTTCCGCTGCATCGAACCAGCCGACCAGCAGTAGATACGCTTCAGGGAATTTCGCTTGCACAATATCGAACGCCTCTAACAACTCGGGGATTCCCTTGTCACGAGTGATGCGGCCGACGAAACCTATGACCATCGCCTTCGTAGTTATGCCAAGCTCAGTGCGCACCTTCGATCTTCCGGGCTTGAAACGTACAAGATCAATGCCGGTACTGCTGCCATCGCCGAGAACAACAATTTTTTCCGCCTGAGCAATGCCGAGTGTCACGGTCTGCGCCTTCAGGCTTTCACTATTGCAAAGAACTTGTTGAGCGCAGAAGGCCGATACTTTCTCAGCCACTAGCAACAACCAGTGCTTGAGGCCGTGCGAAGTTTCCAACTTGAGTCCGCGGAGCAGATAGACACGGTGCGGAACCCGCGCCATTAAAGCGGCTAGTGAGCCAAGAAGACCGGCTTTGGGTGTACTGAACTCTGCGACATGCGGACGGATTCGCCGCAGGGTGCGCCACAACGTAAAGAATGAGATCAGATCGGAGAACGGCGCGATGACTCTTGTTAGCTTGACCGGACAAGCGGTGACTCCGGCTTCAGTGGCGCACTCGAACAACAATGGACCCTGTGAGCTAATGAGTGTGATTTCGAAGCCCGCGTCTCTCAACGCACGCAGACGCGCAGTCATCACCACGCAAGTCTGATGGCTGGTCACACCGACGACCATCTTGCAATGATTCTCAGTCAGCTTGTTGGATGCGCTCAAGTTCTGCATGGCATTTGCGCAATGCAGACCGAGGGGGGAAGAAAAACAAGTTAACCAGTTGATGCAACA
>CAIMNN010000319.1 GCA_903842845.1 uncultured Acidobacteriaceae bacterium
CATGCGACCCATTCTTGCCGATGGCGCGATGGGTACTGTCCTGTATTCGCGCGGTGTTTTCATCAACCGCTGCTACGACGAACTCAACCTCTCAGAACCGGCGCTCATCCTCTCCATCCACGAGGATTACCTTCAGGCCGGCGCGGAGATACTTGAGACCAATACCTTCGGCGCAAATAGCATGCGCCTCGCGCGCCACGGCCTTGCTGACAAGGTCGCCGCCATCAACGCTGCCGGTGTCAGGCTCGCTCGGCAGGCTGTTGAACACTTTCGCGAAAAGCAGGCCTCCGAGGCATGGGTCGCCGGTTCAGTCGGGCCGCTCGGCGTTAGATTGGAACCACTGGGCAAGACCGGCCTCGATGAAGCTCGCGCCTCCTTCGCCGAACAGATCACTGCACTCGCCGAGGCCGGCGCTGACCTGCTGATTCTCGAAACCATGCCCGCGCTGAACGAGGCCCAACAGGCGCTGATTGCCGCGCACGAGTGCGCACCCGACCTGCCCGTCATCGTCCTGGTCACGGTCGATGAAGAAGGCAACTGCCTCGACGGCGCGCCACCTGAGCAGGCCGCCGCGCTATTGACCTCGTGGGGCGCCGACTGCATCGGCGTCAATTGCTCCTCCGGCCCAACCACTGTTCTCACTGCCATCGAAGCAATGCGCGCTGCCACCCATCTGCCCCTCGCGGCAATGCCCAACGCCGGAATGCCACGCGCCGTTGAAGGCCGCAACATCTACATGTGCTCGCCGGAGTATATGGCCAGCTTCGCCCGCAAAGCCCTCAAGGCTGGCGTGCAGATAGTCGGCGGCTGCTGCGGCACAACGCCCAACCACATCCGCGCCATGAACTCCACCCTGCGCGCCATCGACGCACAGACCCGCATCACCACAACTGACGCCCAGCCCAAGCTGATGACCGAGACGCCGCCCGCCTCGCTTGCCGAGCGCTCCAAGATAGGCCACCTCGTCGCCAATGGCGAGTTCGTCACCATGGTCGAAATCGTGCCGCCGCGCGGAATTGACTGCACCAAGGAAATCGAAGGAGCACGCTCGCTAGCCGGCTCCGGTGTTCACGCCATCAATGTGCCTGACTCACCGCGCGCCTCCGCCCGTATGAGCGCGCAAAGTCTCTGCATCCAGATCATGCAGCAGACCGGCATCGAGACCATCCTGCATTACACCTGCCGCGACCGCAACGTACTCAGCATCCAGTCGGACCTGCTCGGCGCATCGTCGCTCGGTCTGCGCAACATCCTCTGCCTCACCGGCGACCCGCCCAAACTCGGCAACTATCCGGACGCAACCGCGGTCTTTGACGTCGATGCCATCGGACTCGTCAACATCGTTCATCGGCTCAATCACGGCCTCGACATCGGGTCGAACTCCATCGGCGCGTCGACCAACTTCACAATCGCCGTCGCAGCAAACCCCGGCGTGCCCGACATCGAACACGAGATTCGCCGCTTTGCCTGGAAAGTTGAAGCCGGCGCAGAGTACGCCATCACCCAGCCGGTCTTCGACCTCAAACTGCTCGAGGTCTTCCTCAGGCGCATCGAAGAGTTCCGCATTCCCGTTATCGCCGGCATCTGGCCACTGACCAGCCTGCGCAACGCCGAGTTCATGAAGAACGACCTGCGCGTCAGCATGCCGGAAGAGATCATGCTGCGCATGGCACAGGCCGAAACGCCCGAAGCTGCGCGCGCCGAAGGCATCCTCATCGCACGCGAGATGCTCGCAGCCGTCAAGCCCTTTGTGCAGGGCGTTCAGGTCAGCGCACCGTTCGGCCGCTACTCCGCCGCAGCCGATGTGCTCGCCGAGGTGCTTTGAAGTATGATTTTCTCGACCGGGGAGAACGCTCATGGCTAAATTTGAAGATGCGCTAAAAAAACTCGAAACCATCGTCGAGCAGATGGAAAAAGGCGAACTCACCCTCGAAGAGTCGCTCAAACTTTTTGAGGAGGGCGTCGGCCTCTCCGCCAGTTGCAAAGAACAGTTGGACGCCGCCGAAGGCCGCGTGCAGCAGCTCATCAAGCAGCGCGATGGCTCGTTGAAGACGGAGATATTTCCGTTGGAGCGATAGAGAGTATTTAAAATTATCTAATTTTTCACCAGAGATTTTCGGTTCATCATCTGCTTGTCTACTTAAGATGGCCCCGCGTCAAACACTTATTCTTCAGCCAAAATACGCCTCCGAGTTTCTCTGCATCGGCCCCGAGTGTGAGGACTCGTGCTGCGTTGGCTGGAACGTCTTCTTTGATCAGAAAAGCTGTGCAAATTACGAAGCGCTCCCCGATAGCCCGCTCAAACTGAAAATCCTCAACAATCTGAAACCAATTCCGGATGAGCTATCCTCGGCGAGCAAACCGAATGCGCGCATGTTACAGATGACGGCTGAGGATGAATGCCCCCTGCTACGAACCGACCGTCTCTGCGGAATTCAGACCACGCTCGGCGCAGACGCCCTCTCGAGCATCTGCGCCAACTTCCCGCGCATTCAATACACCATCGACAAGCTTGACGGCGCAGTGCTCACCCTCGCCTGCCCTGAAGCCGCACGCCTGGTGATCGAAAATAAATCTCTACTGAATAACAATGCTGAAGGCCACTACCAGTTCAACTGGGACGACGAAAAGACGGCTGGGGAATCTCTGCAAGGATTTTTTTGGCCAATTCGCGAGTTTTCAATCCGTCTGGTCACCAATCGAAATTACCCACTCTGGCAGCGGCTATTTCTCCTCGGGCTCTTTGCACGAAGACTTGACCAGTTCGCAGACAATGTGAAAAGTTCAAGCGGCTTAAACTTCGGCCGCATGTTCAATGAATTTGACAAGGCCGTTCACTCCGGCCATTTGCGCAGTGAGATGGTCAAAATCCCCGCAAACCTTGGCCTGCAACTACAACTGATGTCGCAATTCATCACTCTGCGAATGAATAGCCATGCTTGCCCGGAGCGAATGTTGGATCTCATCAGAAAATTCAAGACCGGAGTCAACCGCGGCGGCAGCAATTCAGTAGAAGCGCAGATCCGCACTTACTCCGATGCCTGCATCAACTATTACGAACCGCTGATGCACCGCAATCCGTATCTGCTGGAAAATTACATCGTCAACCAGATATTCCGTACACTCTTCCCTTTCGGCCAGGATGGCTTATTGACAGACAATCAAAATTCATCCACTGACGCATCGCATCCCAACTCAATTGCACTTCCCAGCCGTTCTTATCTTCAACTCGCAACGCAGTTCGCACTGGTCAAGGGAATCCTCATCGGTCTCGCTGGCTATTATCGCGCGGAGTTCACTCCGCGCCACGCGGTTGACGCAATCCAGATCATCACGCGCAACTTCGAGCACCATCAAATATTTCTCGATCAATCGTATGCGAAGCTTCAATCCGCCGGTCACGACACACCGGCTGGCTTCGCAACACTGTTGAGGAATTAATTGACGCGCCGCTTCGACAAGCGTGTCAGCGTCGCAAGCTCACGCAGATGCTCCGGCAGCGGTTTCGCCGGCGTACCTGCAAAAACCGTACCCGGTTTGCGCCCTTCAAGCTCAAGTGTCTTGCCGCTGTAAACGCCCGCCTGCCCGCCGAGTATCACGCCTTCGCCGATTGTGACGTGGTCGCCCAGACCGACCTGCCCGGCAATAACCGTGCCGCGACCGATGGTGCACGACCCGGAAATGCCTGTTAGCGCAACGATGATGACATCCTCGCCGATCTTGCAGTTGTGGCCGATGTGAACCATGTTGTCGATCTTCGTCCCGCGCCCAATGCGCGTCTCGCCCAACGCCCCACGGTCTATCGTAGTGTTCGCGCCAATCTCAACATCGTCCTCGATGACCAGTATTCCCTGCTGTGGAAACTGCGTGTACGCGCCGGTATCGCCATCGCGCACATAGCCGAAGCCATCCGCACCCAACACCGCGCCCGAATGAATCACCACGCGCGCGCCGATCGACGTGCCTGCATACACAACGACTCGCGGATTGATCCTGCTCCCATCGCCGATGCTGACTCCATCACCGATCACCGCGCCGGCGCCGATAGAAACTCCCGCGCCAAGCTTTACGCCTTCACCGAAGACTGCGGTGGGATGAATCTCCGTCTGGGTTGACTGCGCCACCGCCAGCATCTTCGCCGCCTTCGCAAACCACAGCCGCGGATTCTTCACGCTGACCACGGCCTTGCCTTGCACACTCACGACATTGCCGCGAATCACGACCGCACCTGCGCCACTCGCGAGCGCCTTGTCAAACTGTTCTTCCTTCTCACAAAAGATGAGGTGTGCCGGGCCGGCGAGTTCCAACGAAGCGACACCAGTGATATCGCACGCACCATCACCTGCAATGAGTTCACCACCCAGCTTTGCTATCAACTCGCTCAAACGCATGCAATCACCTCAGTAAAGCGACGGCTCACCGGCAGGCCGTGTCTTCCAGCGACGGTGTATCCACAGCCATTGGTCTGGATATTTTCTCACCCATTGTTCAATCGCGCTGGTGCAGGCTTGTGTCGCTGCAACAATGTCGGCCTCGTTGTCGCCGCTCTTCAGCATCGGAATCTCCTCGCCAAATTGCAGCACATATTTTTTCTCGGCCTCGGACCAGACCATGAATCCGGGCAGCACCGCCGCGCCGGTCTTCAACGCCACGCGCGCAAGCCCCGACCCGGTGCAAGCTTTCACGCCAAAATAATCCACAAACACACCCTGCGGCGGAGTCATGTTGGTGTCCATCAAAATGCCAACCGTCTCACCTGCTGCCATTGCCTTCAGCAACCCGCGCGCAAAGTCATCCTTGTGCAACACTTTGTTGCCGTGCAGGCAGCGAATGTTGTTCACATATGCATCGAGCGATTTGTTGTCCAACCTGCGGATGACCATCCCCATGGGGTATCCCATCATCGAGTGGTAAAAACTAGAAAGCTCCCACGCGCCCAAATGCCCGGTGACAATAAATACACCCTTGCCGTGCGCTTTGGCTGCAAGGTAATTCTCCAGTCCCTCGGTACGGATGAAGTTTTTAGTATTCTCC
>CAIMNN010000320.1 GCA_903842845.1 uncultured Acidobacteriaceae bacterium
CAACATGGAGATCATCCTTGAGCGCAAGCTCGTCGACAAGCGCGTCTTCCCGGCTATCGATATTCAGCGCTCCGGCACGCGTAAGGAAGAGCTTCTCATCCCCAAGGAAGACCTACAGCGCATCTGGATTCTGCGCAAGGTCCTCAACCCGCTCTCGCCCGTCGAAGCCATGGAACTCCTCGTCAGCCGTCTTGAAAAGACGCGCAATAACGCCGAGTTCCTCGCCAACATGAATCAGCTTTAAACGCGTATCAGCACACAAGTCAAAAGGGCGGCCTCAATGGCCGCCCTTCTTTTAATTTCTCAACTCATCGCTCTCACTTCAATGGTTTGTTCATCTCCGACTCAGGGTAATACTTCTCCTTAGTCGACCACGGGTCCGCGCCAGGGTCCTGCCCCAGCGCAACCATCGTCAGCCGCGCCAGATAATGCCGCCAGCCCTTTTCGTGCGACTCGCGTGCGCGCTCTGTCATCAGCCCCTTGTGCGTCACTTTCAACAGGGTCGAAAATCCCTCCGGCTCCAGCTCGATCAGCACCTCAGACGAGCCCGGCGGAATATCTCTTATCCCGCCCTTCTCCCAGCCCCACGTAAAGCTGAGCGACGTAAAAGGGTGCAACTCAACATATTTTCCCGTCACAAAATCTTCCGCCGAAACATGCACGTGGAACTTACCATCGGGCCGCGCCTCAATATCGGCATCCACACCCATCCACTGCACCAACTTGTCCGCCTGTACAAAATAACTGTAGACCACATCATGCGGCGCATTCACTTTTATCTCTACGCTCACCTGGTTCATCTTCGCCTGTTCCTCTTTTTGCTGACGCCATTCGGCTTCGCTCATGTATTGAAGGTCCTGCAAGCGGTCCTTCCAAAAAGCTTCCATCACTTCCTTGATCTTCGAAAATCCCTGCGGGTCGACTGAATAATAGCGCGTCGTTCCGGCTCGTCGTTCCTTGAGCAGATTCGCACTCTTCAATATCGTCAAATGTTGCGACACACCGGGCCTGCTGATGGAAAAATGACTGGATATCTCGCCCGCGCTCATCTCCTGCTCACGCACCAATATTAGGATGCGCATCCGCGTCGGATCGGATATGGCCCTTAGTTGTAAGTTCATCGCGTTCGCTAGCCCTTCTGGATATTTTACACCGAATTTAAGTCGGCGCTAAACTTATTGTCAATACAAATTCAGGCGTAGTAACCAACCGTTGTTTGCATTTCAGTAAACACCTTCAAGCCTCGCGCCCACCTTAACCGTCTGAGATTCTTCCACTTCCCAAAATCAACCCGCTACCCACCTCGCCCAGCTCACCAATCCTCACGTGCACTTTTTTCTTTTGCCGGTTGCTGTTAAAATAGGTGAAGTCGTGGGGCTGTAGCTCAGCTGGGAGAGCGCCTCGTTCGCAACGAGGAGGCCAGCGGTTCGATCCCGCTCAGCTCCACCAATTCATCTTTCCAGCAATCACCCTTCTCATCTCCCAACAAAATCTTCGCGCGTTGTTTTTCACTTAGATGAATCTGCGTCTTCGCATCGCTCTGCGCTCAATCTGCGCCGCGCAAAAAATATCGGCCGGAAGACTAGCGTCCGGCCGGAAACACAGTTCACGTGAAAGGTCGGCCGCTTTCACACACCAAGACCGTTGCCCAAAATCCTGGCAGCAAGGTCTGCAACCGATGTGCAAGCACGGCTCGCGTCTGAAACCAATCTAAAGTGATAAAAAGCCGCCAACAAGTGCGGTACTGTAACGTCACCTTTAATTCATCTGAAATCAATAGCATAACTCCGTTTATGGACGCCGATTTGGCAACGTACTGTACCCCCCTGCGCATATCTTTTCACTCTGCCCTGCGTATTTCTTGCCCTGCTCTGAAAGGCTGCTCACTTCATCTCCATCTCCAATCTTGCATGAATACATGAATTTAAGTTCCGCCCAGTCAACAGACTCACCTCCTTTTACGTTGATTTTATTGACTTTATTTTCCATTCATCTCAATTATAGGAATAACTTAACTCTAACCATATAATCGTGTGCATAGCTCATCTGGCACTTCGTCATGAATATAGAAGAGATTCGCAGCCGGTCAACGCCTCGCCCTTCCCCATGGAGCGACGAGCAGCACCGCGTTATCCTCTCCGAACTTGCGCAGATCCTGAATCATCCGACCTTCAAAGCCAGCAAGCGATGCCTTTCGCTCCTTGAATATCTCATCCAGCATGCGCTCAGCGGAGATATTGACAGCATCAAGGAACGAACCCTCGGCGTTGAGGTCTTCGGCCGCCCTGCCGATTACGACACCAACATCGACCCCATCGTCCGCATGACCGCAAACGAGATCCGCAAGCGGCTGGCGCAGTATTACCACGAACCCGGAATCAAGCACGACCTGACCATCCGCCTGAATGCAGGCACCTATATTCCACAATTCGATTTCGCTTCAGCGCCCGACAAAATCGCTGCTGCCGCTAAAGAAAAAAATCGTGTGCAAACACTCCCCATCACAGCAGGCAAGCCGGTAGCCGTCCCCAAAAAGAGCAGCAACTCAAGTTCGCTCACGCGCCGTGCGCTCCTCTGGGGCTCCATTGGACTCTGCATCGCCGCCATTTTTTTCACCGTCTTCTACATCACGCGCCCCGCACCCACACCGCAGGAACAACTCTGGGCGCCGCTGACGAACTATAGTAAGCCGGTCACTATCAGCGTCGGCGATCTGAGTTACTTTTCAGGGGATACCAATTGGCGTGATTCTTTACAAAAAATTCAAACCATCATGAACACCCATGAGATTCCACGCCATCAGTCAAAGCCCATGCCGCAAGACCAGAATTCACTGCCTGAGAACATGACAGTTTTTCAGACCGATGCGCCGTTGTTACCTTTTGTGGATGCAAACTCCGCTAACAAGATCAGCACATGGATGACTAAACATCACCGCGATGTTGTCTTGGGTGTTAGCTCTGAACAGACTTACGACGATTTCAGGCGCGGACCTGTTGTGATCGTCGGCGCGCTCGACAATCCCTGGTACCTTGTTCTTCTTGCCAATTTGCGTTATCACTATGCCTTTGATATCCAGCAAGGCACTATGTATGTTCAAGATGCGCAAAACCCTAAGAGCATGGATATCAGGCTGCCTTCAAGCAAAGCTTTCTACTATGCCGCATCTAGCGTAGACTACGCAATCATCACCAGGTATTACAACAATGACAGCGGCACTTGGATTATGGGCATCTCCGGTCTCAGCCAACACGGCACCGAAGCTGGCGCCGAGCTTATCACGAATCCGATGTACAACTCGATGATCCCCAAAGAACTGCTCACCGGGAATAAAAACTTTCAAATGGTAGTTCAGACTACGATCATCAACGGACACCTCGGCACACCGAAGATCATCGCTGTTCATACCTGGTGATTCTGAGCGGCACGCACTACGCCGACTTCAACAAACTCGTCCGCGTCATCGGCGAGCTCGCAGCCAAACAATTATCTTGAAGAGGACATCATGAACTTGCGCCACCGGATTTGTTTGCTCTTCGTTCTGAGTCTGCTTGCCCTTTCCCCCTTCTCGCAGACACTCGGTCAGCAATTGACCATCACACTCGACGGCTCAAGCTCCGGCCGCACATTTGAAGGCCTGGGCGCAGCCAGCGCCGGCGCAGCCTCACGGCTCCTCATTGATTATCCAGAGCCGCAGCGCAGCCAGATCCTCGACTACCTCTTCAAGCCCGGTTACGGCGCTTCCCTGCAACGGCTCAAGGTTGAGATTGGCGCGGACGTCAACTCCACCGACGGCTCCGAGCCCAGCCACATGCGCACCGCATCCGACCACAACTCCACGCGCGGCTATGAGTGGTGGCTCATGGCCGAGGCATACAAACGCAATCCAAAGATCATTCTCGAAGTCCTTCCCTGGGGCGCGCCGCGTTGGGTTGGCGCCAAGGTCAATGACAAGGACACTGTCTACGGCGCTGCTATGGCCGGCTATGTCGTCGACTTCATCCGCACCGCCAAGCGCGACTACGGTCTCGACATCGCCTACACCGGAATCTGGAACGAGCGCGAGTACAACATCGCTTACATCAAACAGCTCCACCGTCTTCTTCAGGCCGAGCATCTGCCCACACGCATCGTCTGTTGCGATGGCAGTCCCGGAGACGTCGAAGGCCAATGGCAGATTGCACGCGACATCCTCAAAGACCCCGAGCTTGCAGAATCAATCCACGCCATCGGCGTTCACTATCCATCATGGGACAAAGAGATTCCCGTCACTGACTCCGCACTCAAGACCGGCAAGCCGCTCTGGTCCAGCGAAGACCAGCCTAACGGCGGCGGTGACCCCATCATCAGCCGCGAGTGGCCGCTCGGTGGACGCATCCTTGCGCACCTCTACAACCGCAACTACCTCGAAGAAAAATTCACCGCCACCGAGATCTGGAGCCCCATCACCAGCTACTATGACAACCTCGCCGCGCCAAACTCAGGCTTGATGTACGCCAACACTCCCTGGTCCGGTTACTACAACGTTCAACCGACCATCTGGGTCACCGCGCACACTACGCAATTCGTGCAACCCGGCTGGCAATATCTCGACACCGCATCAGGCAAACTCCCCGACGCCGGCACTTACGTCACTCTCCGCTCGCCTGATTCAAAAGACTGGAGCGTGATTCTCGAAACCATCAACGCAAAAAAATCCCACAACGTCTCCTTCCGTCTCGCCGGCGGACTCACCAGTGAGCAACTCCACATCTGGCTCACCAACGACACGCACACTTTCGAGCACGTCGCCGACATCAACCCCGTCAACGGTCAATGGCAATACACTTTCGAGCCCAACTCGATTTACACGCTCTCCACAACTACAGGCCAGGGCAAAGGCGCAGCGCTTCCGCCACCAGCAAATCCTTTCCCATTCCCTTACGAGGAGAACTTCGAGCAAACCCCGCTCGGCCACACGCCAAAATATCTCGCCGACCAGGATGGCGCATTCGAGGTGAATGCATGCGTCGGCCACTCCGGCAACTGCCTCGAGCAAGTCATCACCGAGATGCCTATACCCTGGGCCGCAATCCCGCTTCCCTTCACTATGGCCGGCGACGCATCTTGGACCGACTACCGCCTCGCCGTTGACGTGCTCTTTCTCTCAAAGTCGCCAGCAACACTCATGGGCCACATCGACTCCGCCAACGTCTTTCAAGATGGCGCCGCTCCCTACCCCAGCGGCTTCATCTTCCGCGTTGACCCCGACGGCACCTGGGCTCTCCTCTCCACAGAATTCAACAAGCCCACCGTCACGCTTGCCTCAGGCAAACGCTCTTTGCATGGCAAGCAATGGCACAAGATGCAGCTTGTCTTCCGCGGCAGTCGCGTCACCGCGATCTTCGATGGCAAACCGCTCACAACCTTTGAAAGCTCCACACACACGCACGGAATGTTCGCCATCGGCTCCGGCTGGGACCACATTCAATTCGACAATCTTTCCGTTTTGCCCTGAGAACCACCGCGGCCAATTCACTACTTATTCTGGCAGTAGCAACAATCTCAATTGCTACTGCCTCCCTATCTGAATCCATCCATTTGCGCTAGTCATCTTTTCTCCACCAGTTCCGCAACTTCCCCCACCCTCTTGTGTTGGTACTGATAAGGCGTGTTGTCTGCGCCCACAGTTCCACCCAAGAAAGGCCCATTCCGCATGAGCACACGTAAGCTGTTCCTCACACTCGGCGCTCTCGCCGCACTTCTGATGCCCGTCGCCGCACTCCGTGCGCAGGCGCCCGTACGCGAACCCGACTATCTCCACGCACTCTCCAACCTTCGCCAGGCCTGGGCCTTCCTCGACGCATCCAAGCGCCCCAACTACAAGCACGAGCGCAAGGAAGCCATCCAGGCCATCGAAAAATCCATCGACTTGGTCAGCAATGCCGCGCACTCGGACGGCGAAAGCACGCACAATCCTCCGCCCCCGCAGATGCAGGGCAACGTCGACGCGCCCTGGCGCTCAGCCCTCAAACTCCTCGGCGACGCGCGTCATGACATCACACAAGGCGTCGACCGCCCCGAACACATCAAGCATCAGGAAAAAATCCTCCACGAGATCGACAAAGCGCGCCGCATCGTCAGCAGCACACTCACCATCGCTGACCCGCGTTAGTTAACGTACGCAACAAAGCCGGCCCGCACTAACCCGCGGACCGGCTTCGCTCATTCAACTATGAATCTAGTTTTTCTGTTCCCTGTTCCCTGTTCCCCGTTCCCTGTTCCCTAGATTCGCGCAAAGTGCACCAGCAACCCCGCCAGTGCCCCGCCGATCAACGGCCCAACCACGGGAATCCACGCGTATCCCCAATTCGACCCACCCTTGCCCGGTATCGGCAACAACGCATGCACCAACCGCGGCCCCAAATCACGCGCAGGGTTTATCGCATACCCCGTCGTTCCGCCCAGACTCATACCAATTCCCCACACCAGCGACGCAACCAGCCACTGGCCCACTCCCGCCGCAGGCCCCGTTGCTGAAACCCCATGCGAAAAGATCGACGCCGCAACCAGCACCAGCACCGCCGTACCAATCGCCTCGCTCAGCAGATTCCACCCGTTCGACCGTATCGCCCCGCACGTCGCAAAAACACCCAGCTTCGCCGCCGGGTCTTCTGTCTCTTTCCAGTGCGGCCCGTAGTGCAGCGTCATCAGCACCGCGCCCGCCATCGCACCCGCCAACTGCGCCGACCAGTACACACCAAGCTGCGTGTAATCACCGCTCACCACCGCCGCGCCCAAACTCACCGCCGGATTCAGATGCGCACCCGCGCTGCCGAACGCCTGCGCCACCAGCACGCCGCACAACACCGCCAGCGCCCACCCCGTCGCAATCACCATCCAACCGGCATTCTGCGCATAGCTCTTCTTCAGCGTCACCGCCGCGCAAACACCGTTGCCCAACAGCAGCAACACCGCCGTCCCCATAAACTCGCCAAACCAAACCGAATGCATGATTGCCTTTCGCACTTCATAAAAATGAATTCGCTAGTATTCTCTAACCCGCAACCACTCTTAGTCGAATGAAAATTTATCTACCCAACAAACCCGCTAACTTGCTGACTCGCTATGGAGCCGACTGCCTCCGCTAACGCGAAGCGCTGCATTTGATTGAAAAATCACTTCACCCCTCCAACTGCATCAGGCCACTTCTTCAAAATCTCCCCAACCACCACATGCCCCACACGGTACGCATTCTCCACCGACGGCAAAAACGCCGGCGACTTCGCCGCATGTTGCTGCTTCAAACTCTCCGCCGCCGTCATGCCCTTCGCCTGCTTGTCAAAGTTGCTCACTGTCCTGAGGACCATCACTCGCCGCCAATCCACGCGCCCCGCATCGCTCAGCCGCTTCAGCGCCTCAAGCGTCCCCGAGTCCTCCATCGCACTCGTCGCATACTCGCCCTTGCCGCCGGTGAAATACTTCACCCACTCACGCGCCCACGCTTCCATCTTCGCGCCATGCCAGTACCGCGCCGAAGCCAGCTCATCGCCCAACAACACAAACGGCACCTTTCGCGCAGCCGCGCCCTCAAAATTCTTCTCCGCCGCGCGCATCTCCGCCGAGTCCATCAACTCCACACTTCGCGATTTTTCATACGCCCACTCCGCCAACTCCGCGTTCAACTCAAAC
>CAIMNN010000321.1 GCA_903842845.1 uncultured Acidobacteriaceae bacterium
GTACGAGCTAAACGTCAGGCCAACAGACTGATTGTTCGTCACCGTTACGGTCTGCGACGCGCTGGTCGAGCCCACTGCCACATTGCCAAAGCTCAGGCTCGTGGGAAAAACCGTGACGGGCGCAGTTCCTGTCCCGTTCAAGACCACCACCTGCGGGCTGCCAGGAGCATTATCGGCAATCGGAAGCTGCCCGCCGCTGGTGACTCCAAGAGCTGTTGGCTTGAAGGCGACTGAGATGTGGCAACTGGCGCCGAACGCTAACACGCCTGGGCAGTCCGACGCAACAGTTTGAAAGGGCGCCGTAGCAACGTACGAGGTAAACGCCAGCCCCGCAGACTGGTTGTTCGTCACCGTGACGGTCTGCGACGCACTGGTCGTGCCGACCGGCTGGCTGCCAAAGTTCAGGGTTGCGGGCGAAACCGCTACCGGCACAATGCCCGTTCCAACCATGCCAACAGCGGGCACTGGCGTAGACGCGTTGGTGTTCATCGTCATGGTGCCGGCCGGCTGAGGGCCAATCGCCGTGGGAGTAAAGCTGAGAACGACGGTGCAACTAACGCCCGCGCCAATCGTGCCCGGGTTCGGACACGTTGACGATGGCTCCTTGGCGTATTCGCTGCCAGCCGTCACGCTGATGGAGTTGATTGTGAGGCTGACCGCCTGGTTGTTGCTGACCGTAACAGTAGAGAGGGCGCTCTTTTGGTTGAGCGCCACGTTGCCGAAGTTGATCGAGGTCGTCGACAGCGTGACCTGCGAAACAATCGTCCCGGACAAAGTCACCTTCTGCGCGGCATTACCCGTCGAGGTGATGGTCAGCGTGCTGGTCGGCGGAATGCTCCCCGACTTGGGATTGAAGGTAAGGCCAATCGTGCAACTGGCGCCCACCGCCAGTGCATTGCCCTTCACGCAGGTCGTTGACGCCGGCGCTATCGCATATAAAGTCAAGGCGGGCAACGAGTACGAAAGATTTTGGACAGGGATCGCCTGATTGTTCGTGAGAGTAACCGTCTGTGGCGCGCTCACCGTATTCAGCACCACGGATCCGAAGTTCAACGTGGTTGTTGAAAGCGTGGCCTGCGCGGCCGCATAGGCCGAGGACAGCAGGCAGAAGAGCAGTGTGAGCGACAACGTGACAGCAAAACGAAACTTCCGGCCAAAACTCAATTCACGATCAAACATGGGGCATTCTCCAGTACTTCATATCGCTACAACAGTGACATCCAAAATCAGTGCACACCGGCAACTCGCAGTGCGCCGTTCTTGACGAAAGACCTGCCGATGAGTTCGCATGCCTGCCCTAACGGCCTGAAACGGGCATCACGATCCATCATTTGTTCAACACGTACTGCACATAAGCCGAAAATAAAGGAGGAGGAAGAGTATGAAAACAAATACAGAAAACGATGGTAATCATAGAGCCACATAAAATGCAACAATAATTTGTAAATTAAACGATAGGAAAATCAGGACAAAATACTTATCTATCAAGCAAGTGGATAAATATTCTCCTATTATTCGCCTATGTAGGTGTAGCTTGGCTATAGTATTTCTCTATTGAACTGACTTTTAGCTGAGCATGTCCTCCGTTGTGATGGACAGGTTTGCTATCCAGACGGTTTCATACCCTGATAGGTAGCGACTGGTAGCCGTTGTACA
>CAIMNN010000322.1 GCA_903842845.1 uncultured Acidobacteriaceae bacterium
GACGTCCTCGACCTCACCGCAACCGAAGAGGTACTCGGCAAGCCCGTCGCCAGTGACCTGCGCGAAGGCAAAGCCACCCTCGCCGTCATCCATGCCTATCAGCACGGCACCGAAGCCGAGCACGCGCTTGTGCAGAGCGTTTTGGACGACCGCAGCTTCACACGCGTCACCCGCGAAGAGATTCAGGCGCTGCTCGCGAAGTACAAGAGCGTCGACTACGCCATGGCCGCCGCCGACCATTACGCCAACATCGCTCGCGAAGAACTCAGCCGCTTCCCCGACTCCGAAGCCCGCCGCGCACTGATGTGGATTCCTGATTTTGTGGTTGCACGAGATAAATAGTCGCTTTTGATTAATTAGACAAATTGTAAGCGTATGATTATCATCATTCAAGAGTAATGATTCAGGGGGTTTATGAATCCCGATTTTATATACGCAGAACCGATTATCGCCTATCCTGAAAAAGAATTTGAAATGGCTCTCCGAATTGTAATCAGTAATTTGCTTCAGTCTAGAGCGTTAAAAAGTGCTGTACCAAGATTCGGGCTCGATATAGCATTTGACATTATTGACCCTCATCAAAACTCTCCAACTCATTTAGAAATAGAGGTTAAGGCATATAAAGGACAACGACAAGGCGGTGTAGAATTTGGTAATAAAAAAGGAGGGTCGCAAGTAGATCTACTGCTAACAGATGCAAATGAATTGATAGAATATGAAAAGATTATTCGATGGGCATTCGTTGATGCGACAATGAAGGTTGGTACACGTCGCTATGCGTTGATTACTTGCATCGAAGCAAGAGACGCAGTAATGGGAAGCGTATGCCGCGGGAAACAAAACAACTTCAAAATGTCATCAATCAAAATGCATCAAATCTCATGGCCAGATTTCATTCAGAAACTTAGTGATTTTCTGATTCAATCTTGAGCCGAGATGGAGAAGAACTATGAAGTTGAAAATTGTGATGTTTTTATTGTTGGTAGCAGTCTTTACTAAATCAGGTTCAACACAAAAGATATCGGAGTTGAACCCTAAAATAATCGCGTCAGATGTAGAAACGCGATTTGCCGCTTGCCCTCGTCGTGAAATGGTTACATCTTTCGAACGAAAATTCCATAAATCTGTATGGGTGAAAGGTGCATGGGGCCCTCCAACAAATGTCTTTGCTGATATAAAGGCTAATGATTCATTGTTATACCCATATTTATTGGTAGTGGAATACAATTTGGCATTCTCGGAAGGTGTTGAGCATAAAACAAAAGATGAGGCACAAAATGATAATGATTTGTCACAACAAACACTTTTGCCATCCGCAGGTGTAGGAAAATATCGAAATACCTTTTTGGTCAATAAAGACGGTCTTCATTTAAAAACAACTGAAATTCAAGTAACGGATTTTTATGGTTCGCCGAAAGGCTGGCAAGAAAGACCAGTTTGGGCTGATGCATGTTGGGATCAATTGAAATAACTGGTGAGTGAATTCAGTTCATCATCCTCACCCCGCCAAATGCCCCATCTTTTCCTGCTTGGTCTTGATGTACCGCTCAAAGCTCTCCTGCGACTCAACCTCGGCTGAGACCCGCTCCACAACATCGATTCCCCCCGCCTCCAGCGCGGCAACCTTTTCGGGATTATTCGTCATCAGCTTCACTGCCTTCACTTCCATCAGCTTCAGCACCGCTGCCGGCATCTCAAACTCGCGCAGGTCGGCGGCAAAGCCCAGTTCCACATTCGCCTCAACCGTATCGCGCCCGTGGTCCTGCAACTCGTACGCGCGCAGCTTCGCCATCAAACCGATGCCGCGCCCCTCCTGCTGCTCGTAAAGCAGAATCCCCGCGCCAGCCTGCGCTATCCGCTGCAACGCCAGCTCCAACTGCAAACGGCAATCGCAGCGCAGCGAGCCAAACACATCGCCGGTCATGCACTGCGAGTGGATGCGCACCAGCGGCGGCGTAGAGTGCACGTCGCCCATCACCAGCGCGACCAGGCCCTCGATCTTCGTCGTAGTCTCGCCCGTCTTCGCCGACTGGCCTTCAACCACGCCCTCAAAGCCAAGAATCCTGAAATGCCCCCACCGCGTTGGAAAATCCGCTTCAGCCACTTTTTGTACGTTGGTCAATCCCATACCTCTATTCTATCGCCCAATGAACTCCTGCCGTTCCATCTAACGGGAGCGGTATATTGAATGGAAGGGCCGCCAGCGATGGAAATGTCAGACAAGCTCATCCTCATCACGCTGCTCGTCAAGCTCGGCGTCGCCGCCGCCGTGGCCAGCGCCCTCACGCGTTCACGCAGCTTTGCACGCGTTCTCTTCATTGAGCACCGCTCCCGCCGCGACTCGCTCATCCTGCTCGCCTTCATCCTCGTCCCGCTCACGCTCGGCGTCCTCGTCCGCAACTCAGTCCCCAACTTCCTCGCCGCCGACATCTCTTTCGAGGCCATCATCCTTATCGGCCTGCTCCTCGGCCCCGGCTACGCCGCACTCGGCGGCATCATCTTCGCCCTGCCCGCCGTCTACCATCACGAGTACTTCGCCCTGCCCTTCAACGCCGCACTTGGTGCCGCCGCCGGGCTCGTTGGTATGTTCGTTGAGCCGGAAGAGATATGGTCCTTCACACCTTTCATCGACCTCAGCCTCTACCGATGGGTTCGCCGCAACCTAGCCAAGCCACGCATCGACCGCCAGATCTTTCTGCTCTTCCTCATCGTCTTGATGGAGGCTGCGCGCGATTGGATCGCCTACCTTCATCCCAATCGCCTCTTCGCCCTTGAGCCCGAGCAACTCTGGATCCGCGCACTCGTCCTCGTCTCCGCGCCCATGGTCGTCGGCATCATGCTCAAGGTCTGGAACACTCTGCGCCTCGAGCTCAAGCTCGATGAGCAACGTCGTCTCTTCCTTGAGGCGCGCCTTGACGCGCTTCGCCGCCAGATCAATCCTCACTTCCTCTTCAACACGCTCAACTCCATCGCCTCGCTCGTCCGCGTGCAGCCCGAGCTCGCCCGTGAGATGACCGTCAAGCTCGCCAACATTCTCCGCGCTCTACTGCGCGATCACGACACCTCCGTCACGCTGCGCGACGAGCTCGCCTTCACCGACGACTACCTCGCCATTGAGGTCGTCCGCTTCGGCACGGAAAAATTGAAGGTCGTCAAGGAGATCGAGCCCGAGACGCTCGATGTCCAGGTTCCCGGCATTCTGCTTCAGCCGCTCATTGAGAACTGCATCAAGCACGGACTCGAGCCGCGCATCCACGGCGGACAGATCATAATCCGCAGTCGCATGCAGAGCGGCAGCATCGTTATCGAAGTGGAAGATGATGGCGTCGGCATCGGCGGCCGTCCGGCCAAAGACGTGCGCAATACCGGCAACGGCATCGGCATGAAGAACGTTCGCGAGCGGCTTGAAGTTTTATATGGCAGTAACGCGCGCTTCACCGTGGTCAGCAGTCCGGGGCGCGGCACGCTAGTCTCAATAGAAATACCAACCAGTAACTAGCCCTTGGCCAGCACCGTGTCGTAGAACTCCACATATTTTTTAACAATATCGCTGGCGCAAAAATGTTTTTTCGCCGTTTGCCGCGCCGACCTGCGCATCACTTCAAGCTTCGCCCAGTCGCCAAGCAGTTCGAGCGCGCCGGCCGCCATCTCATCGACATCACCCACTTCATAAAGCAGTCCGGTCACGCCGTTGTCTATCAGCTCCGGCACGCCGCCCACATTCGTCGCCACCGCAGGCACGCAGCAGGCCATCGCCTCAAGCGCAGCCAATCCAAACGACTCCTGCTCGCTCGGCATCAGCAGCAGGTCCGCCAACGGCAGCAGCTTGTTCACCTGGTCCTGCTTGCCCAGGAACTGCACGCGGGTATGAATGCCGAGGTCGTGCGCCAGCCATTCCACCGCGGAACGCTCAGGCCCGTCGCCCACCAGCACCAGCCGCGCCGACATTTCGTGCGCGATGCGCGCAAATATCTTTACTACATCGGTCACGCGCTTCACTGGGCGGAAGTTCGAGAGATGCATCAGCAGCTTCTCATCCGGCTGCGCAAACCGCAGCCGCGCCTCGGCGCGCAGATCTTCATCGTCTATCGGGTGATACACGTCGCAGTTCACGAAGTTCGGAATCACTTCTATCGGCCGCGTCACGTCAAAATCCTCCACCGTGCGCTGCTTTAAATATTCACTGATGCTCGTGACCCCATCGCTCTCCTGAATTCCAAAGCGCGTTATCGGCAGGTAGCCGCGGTCCAAACCGACAAGCGTTATATCTGTTCCGTGCAGCGTCGTCACAAACGGCAGCCGCCGCCCACGCGCTGCGAGCATCTGCCGCGCCAAGAGCGCACTCACCGAGTGAGGAATGGCGTAATGCACATGCAGCAGGTCGAGCTCGCAGAACTCCGCAACCTCGGCCATGCGCGAGGCCAGCGCCAGGTCATAGGGCGGAAACTCAAAGAGTGGATAGCTCGAGACCGGGACCTCGTGATAAAAAATTCCCTCTTTGCGGCCTGCCAACCGGAACGGTTGCGAGTACGAGATGAAATGCACCTCGTGGCCAAGCCCGGCCAGCTCAATGCCAAGCTCCGTGGCCACAACGCCCGAGCCGCCATAGGTGGGATAACATGTGATTCCAATCTTCATATGCCTTATGAGGATACGCCGTCAGGCCTCGCAAAGACCCGGCCGTCGATATAAATCCTCGTTAAATAAATTTCGCTAAACAACTTATGTTTTATAGGCCGCCGAAGTTGAACAATCGCAGCGCTTCAATTTCCTTCAACGCAGAGAGCGCCTCGCGTTCTACGTCGCGCGATTCAAGCAACCTCGTACGCGCCGTGGCCAACTCAGCATCGTTGTATCCGGGATGTGTGACCAGCTCATACGCCGCGCCCGGCTCGGCCACGCGCATCATTGCTTCAACCAGCGCGCGCACAGTCTTAGCGTCGAGCGTTCCCGTCGCCAGCACACCTAGCGCGCCTTCAGTCGTCCGCAATCCCGCAGCTTTGACGCGACGCATAAATCCGCCGCGCATCCGGCGCAGCAACGCCACTTGAACTTTGCGCTTCAGCGGAGCCCCCGGCGTCGCCGCCACACTCCACGCCGGCTCAAAAGGATTCCGCACCGCGCCCACGCCGCAGCTCTTCGCCGCGCGCAGAACCGGCTCCAACACCTCGCGAAACATGTGTGTGTGTTTATGCGTGTCAAAGTGCGTCAGCTCGATGCCGTGCTCCTTCAGCCGCATCATCTGCGCCCGCGCTTCGGCTTCCATCTCACGCGCCGCAATCCGCCCACTCAACACACGCGACAAAAACTTACCCAGCGTCGGATAGAACCGCTCCGTGCTTTGGTCCACAAGCGTCGGCAATTCTGTTGCCGGTAGCACCGGCTCTCCATCCACCAGAACAACATGACAGCCCACGCCCAGCCCCGGCGTCCTCAGTGCAATCGCAACCGCTTCATCCGTCGCCGCAGCATTCGCCATCAGCGTCGCACTGGTCAGCACACCGGCTGCATTCAGCTCCGCAATCGCGCGGTTCACGCCCCCGGTCAGGCCAAAATCATCGGCATTTACAATCAGTCGCGCCATCTTTATGAGTCTACCAATCTCGCGGCTGTCACACCCTCCGCGCTTGGTCGCGCAACCACTTCACTGGTATCATTGAAGAATCGTGGGCGGTTAGCTCAGCTGGTTAGAGCGCCTGCTTTACACGCAGGATGTCGGGGGTTCGAATCCCTCACTGCCCACCAAAACTCTTGCGCCATCCCCGCGCCAGCCTCGATTACATCCACTTCAAAGTCTCCACCGAGTCTGCCGGCAGCTCAACATCGAGCGCCTTCTCACCCATCACCAGTTGAACGCGCCTCTCCGGGCCATTGTTGGTCAGCACCACAACAAAGCTTCCATCGGGATTGCGAAAACCTGCATGGGTAATCTGATTTGCGCCTGGTTTCAGTGGGCTCAAGTCCACAGTTTGCTCTGGTGTTGCCGGTGCTTCCCCACCGATACCATTTGTCGCAATCACGCGTGCCCCGCGCCGCACATGACGCGAAAAATGCGCCAGTGACCAATACATCCCGCTGCGTGTCACTTTATGCGTCGCATTCTCCACCGTAACAATTCCGCCACAGGAGAATGGCCCAATATTCGGCTTACCAACCTCATCAAGGGCGAGGTTCCAGCAAGTGATCGACTGCGACCAGTTATTCACTATGCCGTTGAACGTCTCCGCGCCGAGGGTCCAGTTGGTCAGATAATCCGGCTGGTTGTAATCCGCGCCGCCTTCAGTCCAATGCGCGCCTTTCTGCGGGAACGCCTCATGCACACGCGTCATTGCCGAGGGCTCGCCCACGTATCCATGCCATGCGATTGCATCCACATACTCGGCAACCTGCGGATAGCTCAGCTCGCCTATCGCACGCCCCCAAAGATTGTAGTTGTGGTCCAATATCCAGATCTTTGTTGCGCTACCGCTCTTGCGCAGCGTCGGGCCTAGGTGCAGGGCGACAAACTCCATCTCGTGCTCCTGCGCCCAAAGGCACGCGGGCATGTGGCCCCCCTGCTCGGCATCCACCTCGTTCTGCACGGTGACAGCATTGATCTCAACACCCTCGGCTTTGTACCCCTCCAGGAACTTCAGGAAATACTTTGCATATGCCGGAAAGCTCTGTGCGTGCATTGAGCCGCCAAGCATCGTTCCATTGGGCTTCATCCATCCCGGCGGGCTCCAGGGTGACGAAAACAGAAATAACTCCGGGTTTGCTGCTCGCGCTTGACGCAGCGTCGGAAGAATATATGCTTTGTCATGATCAATCGAAAACTTCTTCAGCTCCGGGTCGGGCTCCGTGCTGTCATCAAAGCTGTATACACTGCGCGAGTAATCGCTCGCTCCAATGCATGTTCTGCATACATTCAACGCCATTTCGCCAGGTGCAAAGAGTTCATGCATCAGAGCCGCGCGTTCCTCTTCCTTAAGCTGGTTCAACACGTGGCAGCTCGCGTCTGTGAGCGCCGCGCCAAAGCCAAGCATCTCTTGCCGCGTTGAAGCGGCATCTATCAGGATTGCATCCGCTGCAATCTCCTTTGCCGGTCGCCAGTGGAGCGGCTCTGCCTTCTGATGGCGTCGGTCGCGGAACGTTGACCATACATCGACAGGGCCAGTATCGCCGCTCGCCCATGCGGGAATGCTGCGTGCGATCGCTGCACCGGCAACTGCAACTGTTGCATCCTTCAAAAACCGTCTGCGCGTACTCTTTGTCATAGGAGTCCTTCGAGTCAGTCAGAGTCATCTTTCAGAATCGCACCAAATATATCACGATGATTCAACCCCTTTAAACATCCTCTCACTTCATCTAAGATGAACCCATGTGCGGCCGGTTCATGCGTTCTTCCACCGATGAGCTTCTCGCTGAGTGGTTCGGCGTCACCTTAGAACCCTCGCCCTGGTCCCTCGTCAACTTCAACATCGCGCCCCAAACCATCCAGCCCATCGTTCGCCTCAATGAGCGTAACCACAAGCGCGAGCTCGCACCCGCGCGCTGGGGACTAATACCTTCATGGGCCAAGGACGCATCCATCGGCACTCACACCATCAACGCACGCTCTGAAGAGATTGAAACCAAGCCCGCCTTCCGCGCCGCGCTCAAAGCCCGCCGCTGCCTCGTCCCCGCCGACGGCTTTTACGAGTGGCAACGAATCACCACCAAGGACAAGCAGCCCTTCTGCATCGCGCTCAAGTCGCGCCAGCCGCTCGCCTTCGCCGGCCTATGGGAGCGCTGGCACGAGAAGGATGGCTCCTCGCTCGAGACATTCACCATCCTCACCACGCACGCCAACGAAGTGATGGTACCCATACACGACCGCATGCCCGTAATCATCGCACCCGCTGACTACCCGCGCTGGCTCGACGCATCACCGAAAAACCCGCCGCCTCTTGATCTGCTCAAGCCCTGCGACTCCGCCCTCCTCGATGCATGGACCGTCGGTGACGCAGTCGGCAATGTGCGCAACAACTCGCCGCAGAACATCAAGCCAATCCCGCCGCCTCACCACACGCTTTTTGATTAAATTGTTTTCAACTCCATTGAACTTCAGTAACCACACACTCATATAAATTTCAGTTGAATCCACCGTATGTTACTTGAATATCATTTCTTTCCGGTGCTAGACTGCCTGCACTTTAGTTAGACCACTTCCTCGAGGTACTTATGGCATTCAAGCAAAACGCAAATGGCGATTTCTCCGTCAAGGCCTACATCGGCGACAACAAGACCCTTCTGGCCTTCAATTTCGCCGCTCAATCTGGAGCAAAAAACCTGGCCGGTTTCACCATCCAATGCAAGCCCGATGGCGGCGCGGCCTACTACCTGTGGAACGAACTCCAGTTCGCCAGCGCATCCAAACACGCTCAGGTCTCCGCAGAAAAACCCAACTCGACCGTCAACGCGCCGATTCAAAAATTCCGTTGGACCCACGTCGCCCCGTCCACTGCTCAGCCCGGCAATTTCACCTACACAGTCACACCGCGTTATTTTGATGCCGATGGCGACATGCTGCCAGTCGACAGCTCAAAAAGCGCAGCCGTCACCGTGCCCGTCGGCCCTTTTGCCAAAAATGATCTCTCCATCGGATTCACGCGCGGCTACATGCAGTCCGAGGCCTTCCTCCATCACTTCGGCGCAAAGACGCCCATCAAGCCCGCCGACAAGACTCTCATCTTCGATACTTCCGCCGTTGCAGGCCAGAACGGTGAAGGCAAGAGCGTGACCTTCGCCGACATCTACCAGTGGATGGGCGCAACCGCGCGCGAGAAGGTTCTCGAAATTCTGGATCATGTCCAGAAGGACCCCTCGCTCAGCCTCAAGGTCTTTGCTTACGACCTCGACGAGCCCGATGTCATGAAGGCGCTGCTCTCACTCGCAGTTGAGGGCCGCGTCCGCATCATCCTCGACAATGCCGCGCTGCACGTCGCCAAGGGCGGCAAGCCTTCACCCGAGGACCAGTTCACCACGCAATTCAATCAACAGGCAAAGGGCAAATCGCAGATCCTCCGCGGCTGCTTCGCCCGCTACTCTCATGACAAGGTCTTCATCGTCGTCAAGGGCGACGCAACATCCACCGCGGCGCAAAGCGTGCTCACCGGGTCCACCAACTTCTCCATGACCGGCCTCTACGTCAACGCCAACCACGTTCTCGTCTTCAACGACGCCGGGGTCGCCGGCCACTACACCGAGGTCTTTGAAGAGAGCTGGCAGGTGATCACGAATAACCCCACCAAAAAACCAGGCATCAGCAGAGCGCAGGCCAGTGCGTTTGCTGCTTCGCCGCTCGCCTCCACGCCCTACGCATTCCAAAGCGCAACGCTGCCCAAGACCTCCATCACATACTCGCCGCACACTCCCGACGACACCAACAAAATTCTCAGCGGCATCGTCAATCGCATCGGTCAGGAGCCGACGACGCAAAACGGCAGCGTCCTCTTCGCCGTTATGCAACTCACCGGCGGCCAAAACCCGGTTTACGAGAAACTTAACTCCATCCACGCCGCCGAATCCGTCTTCAGCTACGGCATCTCCGATGCACCCGGCGGCATTTACTTGTACTCGCCCAACTCGAACCAGGGCGTGCTCGTCTCCGGCAAGGTCAGTGCAAATCTGCCAGCGCCATTTGACCAGTTGCCGACGCCTCCGGGACACGAGATCCACGACAAGTTCGTCGTCTGCGGCCTCAACGGCGCTGACCCAACCGTCTACTGCGGCTCATCGAACCTCGCCACCGGCGGTGAAGAATCAAACGGCGAC
>CAIMNN010000323.1 GCA_903842845.1 uncultured Acidobacteriaceae bacterium
CGGTTGCGGCGGAGATGCAGTTGGCGAGAGGAGGATTGCCTGAGCCGCCGCCGTGGAAGAGGGACCCGGACGAGCCGAAGAAGGAGCCCGGATTTTTGCGGCTGAGCGGGTTCTTCTCGAAGCCGGAGTTGCAGAAGCTGAATCGGAATTCGATTTATATTTTTGTGAACAAGCGGCTGATACGCGACCGTTCGCTGCTGCATGCCATCAGCGAGGCGTACAGAAACGTGATTCCGCCGACGAGTTTTCCTGTGGTCACGCTTTACCTTGAGATGCCGCCTGAAGAGGTTGACGTCAACGTACATCCGGCGAAGACCGAGGTGCGGTTCCGTCAGCAGCAGGCGGTGCATGATTTTGTTCGCGACAGTTTGCGCACGGCGTTGGTAAAGGCCCGGCCTGCGGCGGAATTTTTGGCTGCGCTGGAGTCTGCGGCGACTGCAAGCCCGTCGCTGTTGCCGCCAGCGGCTTCGCATTTGCCGGGAGTTCCGGAGAGCGAGCCGACGACTGCTGAAGGGGCGGAGCGTTTTGATTCACACAGTTCTAATCAGGTTCCGCGCAGTTCGGGGCTGGCTACGCGGCTGCCTTTTTCTGAGAGCAATCGCGCGGTGTGGAATCCGAGCGGATTGGATTCGGTGCCGGAGTTTCTGGTGCGCGCGTCGGCGTTGTTCACACAGCCGGGGCAAGCTGTGGAAGTTAAAGAGCCAGAGGCTTGCTCGGACGATCCATTCAGTGAGCCGCCGTTTTCTGGTGCGGAGCAAGCTGCGCCGACGGACCTGAACGAGCTGGCGTCGCTGAGGCCGTTGGGGCAACTGCGCGAGTCGTTTATTTTAGCGGTGGGAAGTGATGGCTTATGGATCATCGACCAGCACGTGGCGCACGAGCGGGTTCTGTTTGAAAAGATACTGCGCGACCGGCAGGTGGAGAAGCTGGAGCGGCAGCGGCTGCTGATGCCTCTGCTGGTGGAGCTTAAACCGGCGCAGATGGTGCTTTTTGCGCAGATTGCCGGGGAGCTGGAGCAGAACGGATTTGAGGTTGAGCCGTTTGGTCCGCAGACTTTGGCTGTGAAGGCGGCGCCGGTGGGGTTGGAGGGAAAGCAACTGGAGCGGATGCTGACCCAGGTAATCGACCAGGCCGGGGAGGAAGAGGCAAAATTTAGTCAAAGAGAGGACATGGGGACGCTGCGGGGCCGGATTGCCGCGTCGATTGCCTGCCATGCGGCGATTAAAGTGAACATGTCATTAGACTTACACCGGATGGAGTGGCTTTTGGCGGAGCTTGCGAAGACTGAACATCCGACCAATTGCCCCCACGGAAGGCCGATTGCGCTGCACTATTCATGGAAAGATATCCAGAAGGCCTTCCATCGAATTTAGACTCGCGGTATTCTATTGATAAGGCAACACGTTCCCTTGTTGATGGTTGGGGCAATCCCAGAGAGCCTCACGAGCAATTTCCCGGCAGTGGTCAATTCTGTGGCTGGGCGTCTCAGGCAAGCGGACCGAGGAAAAGGCTGTAGCCGCTCCCCTAGTGGGAGATGCAGCCCGGAAGTGAGGTTTTCTTTGACAGCAGAGCAATTGGAAGCAGCGCGCGCCGAAAGGCTGCGTCAGAATGCGTCAGGTACGCTCAATTATGATGATGCTCGTACCTGGATAGAAGAAACGGGCCTATGTCTGTTTCTGCCCAAGAAGCCCGGCACAACCGCTGTGGCTCCTTCCTTTGTAGAGGCCGTCGCCGGCCATGAGTTGGCCAGCCCCGACGGCAAGTTGCTGGGAATAGCGGAAGACCTGCTAGTGCGGCTGGAGTTGAAGGATGTGGCGGTTCGCCTGAACCTTCATGGTGTAGCCGGATTAGCCCCCGACTATGTTGTCGCTTCCTGGGTTCTGCCTTATGTATATGCACTACGTGGCGACCGCGATTGGCGCCGCACCCCGCAACTGACCGGTTCGCGTCAGGTTTCTCCCTTAGCAATTCAGGCCTATAAGAAGCTCGAACAGGGTGATGCTTCGATTCCGATGCTGCGCACGCAGCTTGGACGCGAGGTCACTGAGGCTGCGGTTCTGCGGTCGATCACTGAGCTTTGGCAGCAGTTGCGCATTATTCCTGTGACGCCCGCGCCGGGCTCGACCCCGAAGTGGCAGCTTCTGCGCCATCGTTATCAAAAGGCGATAGCCGAGGGCGCGTCGACATCGCAGGTTACGGCGATATCGGTTCTTGCGTCGATCTATTTGCAGGCGGTTATTGCGGCGAGCATGGAAGAGGTTGAGTACTTCCTGGCGCCGTTGACCTCGCGCAGCAAGGTTCGTGAAGTTATGCGCGGGTTGGTGGCAACGCGACAGGTGAACACGACGAACATCGGCCACTCTTCTTATTTTTATGTCGCCGGCACATTGCCGGAGTTTCCTGCGATTCCTTCGGTCTACGCAAGTTCCTCTATCTCAAACTACAGTTTTAATGGTCATGAGGACGAGATCAGCATCGCTGCATCGGGCGATGGCGGCTACGGACGGATGTACTCATCGGCGTATTCATCGGGTCATCGCCCGGCGTTTGGGAATAACCACTCGAACGGCCACGCGAAGAGCGAAGAGAATGGTAGCGATCACAGACCGGCACGCAAGGCCGAGGCTGTGAAGCAATCGCGCACTGCGGGTAGCTGGAAGAGCAAGGCTGCACCGAGGACGGGGACCAAGTCTAAGAGCGGAAGCCGGACGACTTCACGGGCTACTTCACGGGCAACGGCGGCGCGACCGACTGCAAAACCAACCGCGCACAAGCCGAAAGCAAAGCGGCTGGCATCAGCAGGCTCAAGCAGCAAGAGCGGCAAACGCCGGTAAGTGGGAACGGATTTGGCCTCGGCGCAACAGCTCATTATTGCCATTGACGGTCCGGCAGGCGCAGGCAAAAGCACGGTTGCCCGCACGCTTGCTGGCCGTTTTGGCCTGCTCAACCTTGAGTCGGGGGCTATGTACCGGGCGTTTGCATTGAAGGCGCTGCGGGCGAGTGTAGCGGTGAGTGATTCGGCGAGGCTTGAAGCGCTCGCGTTAGATACAGAAATCCGACTTGAACCAACAGCAGAAGGAAATCGCGTCATCCTTGATGGTGAAGATGTGACTGCGTTGCTGCGTACGCCTGAAGTGACTGAGGCTGCGTCGAGGGTGAGCGTTTATCCGCCGGTACGGGCGCGGATGGTTGAGTTGCAACAGATGATGGGCGCGATGGGCGGCGTGGTGATGGAAGGGCGCGACATCGGGACGGTTGTGTTTCCCAATGCCGAGGTAAAGATTTTTTTGGATGCTGCGCCGGAGATACGCGGGGAGCGGCGTTATGCGCAGCTTGGGCCAGCGCCGACGGTGCCAGCGGAAGAGATTGTGCGCGACCTGCGCGAGCGTGATGAGCGAGACAGGAACCGGGCTGAATCTCCGCTGAAGGCGGCGGAAGATGCTGTGATTATTGATTCGACGAATTTGACGCTTGATGAAGTGGTGAACGAGGCGGAGCGCATAGTTCGTCAACGATTAGGTTAATAGCACGATTTAATTTTTGCTCAACATACACTAAAAAATATTGACCGCCGCCCACCCTAAACCAGCGTATATTGATTGCATCTCAAATTTAGCGTGAGGTCTGCCATGAAAAGTTCTACCCTACTCATTTTTTGTGTCTGCATTTTGATAGTTGCGCCGCTTGCCGCACAGAACGCCGTGAATCCTGACGAGCAGAAGTGCCTGGATTTGAGCGGCGATGAGGCGATAGCAGCTTGCACGCGGGCGATCGACTCGCATACGCTGCCCACGTCAAATCTGGCCAATACCTATTACAACCGCGGCTGCGAGTACAGGAACAAGAACCAGTGCGACCTTGCGATTGCGGACTATAACCAGGCGATACAACTGGACCCGACGCATGTGCAGTCTTATAACAATCGCGCGGTGTGCTTGTATAACAAGGGCGAGTATGACAGCGCGGCGGCAGACTATGTGAAGGCTTTGCAACTGGACCCCAAGCATGTGAACTCGTATTACGGGCTTGGCAACGTGTACCGCCTGAAGGGTGATTACGCAAAAGCGATAGAGTATTACGGTGAGACACTGAAGCTCAGCCCGGACCTGAGCGGCGCGATCATGAACCGCGGGATCACCTACAGCGAGATGGGCGCGTATGCGATGGCGATAACCGATTACAAGGATGCGGTGCGGGCGAAATCACCGAATGCGTTTTTGCCGCTTTTGCTGGCGGTTGCCAAGATGCACACGGGCGACACCAACATTGCCGCAGACATGAACGACGAAGTGCAGGGGCTTTCAAACAGCTGGCCGATGCCGGTGATGCAGTTCTACCTGGGCAAGCTGAGTGCAGATGGGTTGACGGCCGCGGCCAAGGACAACGACGCGACTGTGCAGTTGAGCCAGATGTGCGATACGTATTTTTATCTAGGCGAGTGGCAAATCTATCACGGTCAAAAGGCGCAGGGGCTGGAAAATTTGAGAGCGGCAAAATCAAGTTGCAGTCAAACGAATATCCATTACATACTTGCGACAAATGATCTGAATCTGATGCGATAGAAAAGCAGATGCCGGCGATGAACTCGCCGGCATCAGTTTTTATTTGCTGAGCTACTTTTTACTGAGCGACAGGCTTTACGGTAGTGCCCTGCGGCGCCTTGAGGTGCGGTGCGTTCGGTGACGGCACATCGGGGGTCTTGGGCGGCTTCGGCGGTGTGGGTATCGCTCCGCCGTGCTTGATGTTGAGGTCGCCGTTGCGCGCGAGCAATGTGAGCTTACTCGCGCCTCCGCCGATGGTTCCCTTCACCGTCTTGGTCTCTTCACCGCTGATGGGGAGGTTGAAGTCAGTTTCGACCTCGCCGTTGTGGGATGTGCCGTCGACCTGTGCCGAGGCGTTCTGCGGTAAGGTCACTTCAACGTCGCCCTTTTCGTTCTTGGCATCGACGTTGTAGTTTCCGGCGAGTTCCACGCTGATGGAGCCATCGCGGTTCTCGACACTGGTGTTGCCGTAGATCTCGTTCAGCTCCACGTTGCGCGAGTGGGTCTTGACGTTGAGCTGACCGTGCGCTTCGGTGATGTTGAGCGAGTCTTCGTTGAGCGTGAGGTCGCCGGGCAGAGACTCCGCACTGATCTCGGAGCTGTTGGAGTTAACATGGACGGCGCCGCTGATGTTTTCAAAGTGGAGATCGCCGACGGAGCCGCAGTTAAGAGTGGCTTTGCCCTTGATCTCGGTGAGGGTTACATCGTGACATTCGCCGGAGGTGGAGACGTCGCCTGTGACCTGGTGCGCGCTGAATTCGCCCTTGGGTGAGAGCCGCGCTTCAACGAGCCCGGTGATGTTGTTCAGATGAGTGTCGCCGTGGCCCTGCGAGATGTTGAGCCCACCGGTTGTGTCGGCGATGGTTACGTCACCATGGCCCGCGTTGACGATGAGCTTTGCGCCCTTGGGGACGGTGATGGTGAGGTCTGCGCTGCCGTGATCCTTTTCGTCGCCGCGCACCTGCACTGACCCGCCGGTGATGTTGACGTGAGGCAGAAGCTCCTTGAAGTGATTGTTTGCGTCAGCGTCTTCGCCGCCCATGATGATGGTGTGGGCTTTGATGGTGAAGGCGTTGCCATCAGAGGTGCTGATACTCACATCGCCGTGCGGGTTCTGAACCTCAATGACCGCGTTTGCGGGCAGAGTAGTGGTGGTGACGTCGAAGTCCTTGACGTGCTCGCGCTGGTCGAAGCCGAAGCCGTTGAAGAGGAAATTGAGGTCGTCGTCTTTGGCAAGCTCATCATGCAGCGGAGTAGCGACGTGCTTCCAACCTGAGGCGAAGACACCGAGGATGGCGAGCAAGATAATTAGGCCGATGAAGCCGCCCTTGCGGATGTGCGTCTTCTGTGAGCGGAGGTCGATTGCCCACTCGACGAGCAAGCCGACGCCTGCACCGATGAGGACGATGGGCCACCAGTCGGCATACCAACTGAAGAAGCTGGCGGCATGAAAGTAGCCGGCGGTGAGGAGCAGAGCGATGACGCCGATGGTGATGAGAAGGACGGGGCCGACGAGCGAGGGTACGCGCGGGACACCGGCATATTGGGCCTTCCAGGCGTAGGACTGTGCGCGCCACTGGTCTTTCTGCGCGCGCCAAGCGGCCTTTTGCTGGTCGCGATAGGCGCGGTACTGCTGCTTCGGGTCATACGGCGGCGGGATGGGGGGAATGTTGGGAGGTATGGTGCTCATAACTGAACTCCCTTGGAGGAATCTGTGTGGATGGTGTCAGTGGTTCCGGTGGTGGTCACTGAAAGAGGCCCATAAGTAGAACTACCAGCGCTTCCATCAGCAGTTCCGGTAGCGCCTCCAGCAGCATTTGAAGAAAACACTTGGCTGCCGTTTGGAGCAAATTGAGAAGCATTCGGGTATCCATCGATGGCCAGGACGGCGCGCTCAATGAGCATCATGACGCCGAAGTAGATGAGGATGAGAGGCCAACTGTGCTTGAAGCTGTAGATGCTCATCTGGGCAAGAATGAAGAGAGTGCCGAGCAGCAGCAGAAAAATGGGCATGCGCAGGCGGCGGATCATGTAGTAACGGTTCACTGGGAAACTCCTTTGTCCGAGAGGATTCTGCGAACGATCAGATATACGCCGAGTGCGATCAAGAGCACGGGCCAGAAGAAGCGGGCAACCCACATGGAGAAGAAGTCGATCTCTCCGAGCAGGAAAATGACACCAAGCGCGATGAGGATGATGGCCCCTATCGGCTCACGACGACGCCAAGGTGTCGGGGGCGCGATGTTGTAAGGCACAGAACCGGCAGATCCCGGTTGTTCAGCGCTATCAGCCGTGGTTGCGGCCTCGGGTGATGGCACGGCAGGCTTTGGGGTAAAGCTGAGGTTGTTCAAACCGAGCGGGTCGGGGAGCGGTGTTCCATCGCGGCGCGCCTTGGCTGTGTGGTAAGCCTCGAAGACCTGGTAGAGGACCCAGGCGGGGATGAAGAAGCCGAAGTAGTCGTAATGGTTGGTGAGCGCGATGATGCCGACGAAGATGGCGACATGAAAGAGCGCTTTGACATACTGCGCGTTGTACATGGCACCGACGCCGGGGATGAAGCCGAGAATCGCGGCCGCGACGGGGCTGGGGCCGGGCGCTGTAGGCGCGGCGAAGGGGGCGTTCAGGTTCTGCCACTGCGCGATGCAGCTCTCGCAGATGATCTGGCCGCCAGGCATGGTGCGCAATGAGCCGGCGGTGACGCAGTCATTGCAGAAGGGTTTGCCACAGTTCTGGCAAAAGATGGTAGCGGGCTTACCCGCATGGTTTACGCATTCCATGGTGATTTCCTTTCCCGCGTCGAAAACAGTGCGGGAGACTGGGGTATGTGAAGCTCGCTTTGCAGCGAATGTTGAAGATGAATTTCCTTGACGCTTGAGCGCTCGTTCTTCGGAGCGATGTTGCGCTCAGCGGGGGATTGCATCAGTGCGCCGCCTTTGGGGACAGGCTTCGATTCCTGCTGCTCGTCCTGTTGCGGAACTGCTTGTTTCAGCGGCTGTGTGATGCGCTCGGTGGTTTTTTCGATAACGCGAACCTTTGAATCAACCTCATAGCTCTCACGCATGTGGTCGTAGAGGCGGACGATGGGTGTTGATGCCGCCGTGATGTGACGCTCCATGTAGGAGCGGACAATGTTCGGCCGCACCCAACCGAGGTGCATCTTGTCGAGCCGGAAACCGGCCAGGTTCAGTGTCAGTGCAATCGAGAAGAAGGCCATCGCCGCGGTCATCATGAGGCGTGGTTGCATGTATGAGGAGAGTAAGCGGCTTGTGCGAACCATGAGGCTGGGGCGCTGCCAGACCGGAGGCATATTCGCAGGCATGCCTGCGATTGCCGGTGTCAGTGCGTTAAACCTTGCGGCCGGGCCGGTCTCAGTCAGGAGCCGTTCGAGGAGCCCTTCCGGGACCGGCGGGGCTTCCGACAGAAACCCGAGCCACTCCTGTCCGCGGCGGGCTGCTTCGTACATTTCGTCGCAGGCGGCACAAGTGGTGCGGTGCAGGTTGAAGGCAGCCTCATCCGAGGGTGCGAGCAAGCCGTCGAGTGCGTCGACCAGTTGCATCTCCCACTTTGCGCATGCTTTGTTCTTCGAGTTGTCATTGCGCTGTGCCATTTACATCACCTGCTTTCTATTACGCTCCAAGAGCCTTGCCAGTTCCGCCCGTCCGCGACTGATACGGGATTTAACCGTTCCTTCGGGTATTTTCAGGACTTCAGCGATCTCGCGGTAGTCCATGTCTTCGAGGTCGCGCAGGATAACCGCTTCGCGCAGGTCGGGAGAGACCTGAGCCAACGCTTCCTGAACCATGTCTTCCAGCTCGCGGTGCGCGGCCACTTCAAATTGATCGCGGCCTGAGGATTCGATGCGGTCAACGAGCGGCATGCGGCCATCGTCTTCGCCGGATGTGTCCCAGCCCTCGTCGAGCGAGCCGGTGGCGCGGAGATTTTTTGTGCGGCGGTAGTTGTCCACCAGCATGTTGCGAGTCATGGTGGTTATCCAGACGGGGAGCGAACCGCGGTCCACATCAAAGCTCTTGAGATTGGTGTAGAGCTTGAGGAAGAGATCCTGGGTGAGGTCCTCGGCGTCCGTTGCGTTGCCGGTGAAGCGGTAGCAGATGGCATAGACACGACGATGCTGCGAGCGGACCAGTTCGGCCCACGCGCCGGAATCACCGCCAATGCAACTGCGGACGAGAGTAGACCAATCTTCCCGCGTGCTGACTGCCTCCATGACCGGCTGCGCTGTTGAGGCTGCGCGCGGCTGAGTAAGGGGCTCGGCCGCGAATCCGATCATGCTCCAGCTTAATGTACCTGCGTAGTGCATGGTAGAGGGTACGCAGGTTTGGTCGGGTTGGTTCCGTGGATTTTAATGCAGATAAGGCAGGCTTGCGGTGAAGTCTGATATTAGCTAAGATAAGTTAGCAGGTACTATCAACCATGACCGAAGCGACGATTTTCGACGCCAAGACCAACCTCTCAAAGCTTGTGCACCAGGTGCAGAGTGGCGAGGAGGTCGTATTGACCACGGGGCGCAAGCGCACACCGGTGGCGAAGCTGGTTGCGGTGAAGCCGCGCAAGGTGAAGAGACTGGGGCTGTTGGAGATTCCCGGGTTTGTGCTGCCTGAGGACTTCTTTGAGCCGCTGCCGGACGACGAGATGAAGTTGTGGAGTGGTGAAGGGGAATGAGAGTTCTTCTGGATACCTGCACGTTGATCTGGGCGGTGCACTCGCCTACGACGTTAAGCAAGGCGGCCAAAAAAGCGATTGCGGATGAGAACAATATAGTTCTGGTTTCGGCGGCAAGCGCCTGGGAGATTGCGACGAAGGTGAGAAATGGTCGGCTGCCTGTTGCTGCTCAACTGGAGCAGGATTTTGTTGCGATACTGCGGCGGGCTAACTTTGATCCGCTGGCTATCTCGATAGAAGATGCATTGCGCGCGGGGCGGATGACGTCGACGCACAAGGACCCATTCGACCGGATGATAGCGGCGCAGGCTATCAGTCTGGACATTCCTGTGATTAGTCCGGATGAGCAACTGGATAGTTTTGCGATTCAGCGGCTTTGGTGATGCTGCGACTCACTATTCAATTACAAGCCATTTGTCACATATCACTCACCCTTGAGCGGCGTAGAAATTGGCGTCCGATTCTGCGCATAAGACCTAAGTAATCAGTTATATGCAGAAACCACTAATATAATTACTGAATGGGTTTGTATGAAGATGCAGAAAAATTAATCCGATCTAATTTAAAACTTGCTGCGGAATGGTTCGCACATGAGCCGAAATTACGAAGAAGTCAACCCATTGTTTCAATTGGTGAATTAAGCACTGCACATCTGGCCACAATCAATGCTCAAAGATTAGAGGAAGAGCTTCCGCCCATAGTTGCCGAAGTCCTTTTCGATGGACGTCATATGTATGAGAGTAGATGTCTTGAAGATAACTATACAATCGACGAAGTAATCGAAATGATTGTGTGTGTATTTAGAGATGATTCAATTGTCATGCCAGGCTGGAGTACTGTTTTGAAAAGCGCAAAATCAAGAGTGAATGCGGCAGGACTTACAATTCGGGATGAAGCTGTGTTTGAATGTCACGGGAGGTTGCCACATCCGGAACTACGCTCCGTTGTTCCAAGAGGTGATGGGAAAAATCATGTCAAAAAGAAAAACACCACCCGTTAAGATGGTGTTTTTCAAAACCCGAACAGCTTTACCCGGGTAGCATGAAAATCCGGCGTCTCCACTGTTCAAATTATTTTTACTACTTTCCATATTAAATGTCAAGAACCTCCGACCGGAAGCCTGACATGACTTTTTACTTATTTATAAGCAAAAAATCCTATGTCATTTTTGCATATTAAAGAACTCAAGTAGTTATCAAAGTTCAGATCCACAGACCGATGATCAGCAGGATTGCGTAGACCGAGGAAAGTGTGAGTGCTCGAAGGCCGACGGTTTTGAGGGGCATTTCGAGGTTAATGGGGCGGAGTTGGGCGCGGAGGTCGTAGGTGTAGCCGAGGGCTGCGAGGATGAGGGCGGCGGTGAGCCAAGGGCGATGGAAGTGTAAGAGTGCTAGTACGGCGGCGGCGATGAGGATGGTGATGGAGAGCCAAGCAGCGCGGCGGAATTTGTGGTCGTCGGTGATTTTGCCTTTTAGGGCGATACGAGCGTCGAGACGGGCGTGGACGACGAGGATTCCTGTTGCGGCTTGTGCGGCGAGGAGAACCCAGAGCCACCAGCACCAGGGGGCGATGTGGCCGGCTGCGGAGAGCGACATGGCGAGGGAGCTTGAGGTGAGTGCGGCGGCGCTGAGAATCTGGAAGAGTGTGGAGCGCTGCTTGTTTTTGACGTTGACCCAGACGGCGAGAGCGGAGAAGGAGCCAAGCGCGAGGGCTAGCGAGAGGGTTGCAAGCCACGGCCAGGTGAAGAGTAGAACGATTCCGCTGACGGCGAGGAGCACGGACCAGATGACTGTCCACTTGAGGGCAGCGGGGCCGTCGGCGTGGGGGCGCTTCCATACGAGACGCTCACGCAGGAGCAGGACGACGGGGTCTTTGACGGACAAGGCGGCGAAGGCTGCTACGACCGTGGCCAGCTCAGCCCAATGCCAGGTGCGGGCTAGAATGGCGACGCAGACCATGGGGGTGAAGAGCATTGCGGTTGCGCCGTGTTCGCGGGGAAGGTAGGTTTTGCTTGGCACTGAGTCAGGTTGATTCATAGGGAAATCACCACCCTCGAATATCATTCCCATTCAGATTGATACGCCGAGGTGATGGGCGGCAATGACATAAGTCATATATTGCCTAACAAAACAACAAAGGCGCAATCCCGGGATGAGATTGCGCCTTTGTTGTTTCTAGTTCCGGATTTTACATTCTCTTGAAGAACTCCGGATCGACGGGGTTTTCAAAGAGTGAGACGTCGCGTGTGACGATGGTGAGGCCGGAGGGGGTGACGAAGTAGCGGCGCTTGTCTTCGACGGGGTCGTAGCCGATGACGGTGCCTTCAGGGATTTGCACGTCGCGGTCGATGATGGCCTTGCGGATGCGGCAATGGCGGCCGATGGAGACGTGCGAGAAGATGATGCTCTGGTCGACCTCGGAGTAGGAGTTGACGCGCACATCCTGCGAGATGACAGAGTTTGAGACCGCTGCGCCGGAGATGATGACGCCGGCGGTGATGACGGAGTTGATGGCTGTGCCGGTTCGGCCTGGCTCGCCGAGGACGAATTTGGCTGGCGGGTACTGGCGGACGCGGGTGCGGATGGGCCAGCTGATGTCATAGAGGTTGAAGGTCGGCGAGACGCTGCACAGGTCCATGTTTGCGTCGTAGTAGGCATCGAGTGTTCCCACGTCGCGCCAGTAGAGGGCTTGCTGCTTGTTCTCATCGACGAAGCTGTAGGCGACCATCTTCTTTTTGCCGAGCATGTTGGGGAGGATGTTGTGGCCGAAGTCATGCTTTGAGTTCGGGTCTTCGGCGTCGGCGATGAGGGCCTTGAGGAGCGTGTCGGTGTTGAAGATATAGATGCCCATGGAGGCGTCTACGGCATCGGGATTGAAGGGCGAGCGGAAGGTGGTGGAAGCGGGCTTTTCTTCAAAGCCGCGAATCTCGGCGGTGGGGCCGACCTCGACGACGCCAAAGCGGCTGACCTCGTTGGGCGCGATGGGAAGTGTGGCGAGGGTGATCTCGGCTTTCTGCGCGATGTGGTAATCGAGCATGCGGCTGTAGTCCATCTTGTAGATGTGGTCGCCGGAGAGGATGATGACGTACTTGGGCTGCTCGCTGCCGATGGAGTAGATGTTCTGGTAGACGGCGTCGGCGGTGCCCATGTACCAGTTTGCGCCGGTGCGTTGCATGGGGGGCAGGAGGTCAAAGAACTCGCCGAGTTCCTGCGCGACGATACCGGTCCAGCCTTCGCGGATGTGGCGGTTGAGCGAGAGGGCCTTGTACTGGGTCATGATGAAGACCCTGCGCAGGCCGGAATTAATGCAGTTTGAAAGCGTGATATCGATAATGCGGTAGTGACCGCCAAACGGAACGGCCGGCTTGGCGCGGTCACGTGTGAGCGGGAAAAGCCGCTCGCCTGCACCACCGGCTAATAGAACTCCAACTGTGTCTTTCATTGGTACACCCCCTGTTGCAACTCCTGGTGGAATTATCAGGCAAAGGCCGATGCCGATTCCACCGAAGGAGGAGAATAGCACAATGAGTGTACGGCTGTGATGGGGGTGGAGGTTAAAAGAAAGGGAACAGGGATAAAGGGACAAAGGGACTGAGGGACCGAGGGACCAAGGGGAAGACAGAAATGCATGGAATATCATTCACTGTGTGATGAGCTCAGCGAAAATGAAACCATGGAAGGCAGTACGACACGGTCATTGGATGACAACAATGCCGGTCCTGGTGATTTATGCCAACACGGCATTGTTTATCTATGTATTGATCCATCTTTTCAACTACAGCCGCCCCTTAACCCTACTGTTGATTTGTTTATGAGCAATCCTGACCATATCAATTGCAACACCCATCGGTTGGTTGCTCTGGCGTCAACGCATCTTTCTTTGGCGCGAATGGCTCAAGAATCAGAATGTGGATCTTGTCAAAACAGAAAAACTGGCAGTTAATACCATGCTGGTTTAGCCAAACCGCTGGTTCGAAATCAAAAATAATTGACTTTTAAGTACTTACCCTAAATCTGATTCCTTTGGATCAGAGCTTCAGGAAGGTTCGGCGGTGTCGTTGGCGACTTCGCCTTCGACGGCGATGCGCAGACTGCGCAGGAAGTGGAGGTCGTGCTGGGTGAAGCTGCCGTGCTCCTGCTCGCCCTCAATGGTCTCGCCCTCTTCGCCCTCTTTTTCGTTGGCCTCGCTCAGCCCGAAGGTCGCCTCGAGCATCATCACCACGTCATAGCCTTCTTCGCGGATCAGATTGACCACCTCGTTAATCTGCTCGCTTTCGCTGACCGATACGTGAATGGCTTCACCGAGCTGTTGGATGAGTTCGCGCAGGCGTGGCGTCAAGGGGGTACCTCCCGGCTCATTTGAGCATCGGCCCGTAGCGACCGAATGCGAATGAATATTCCTATACCTTACTTCCAACGGGCAAAGTGAGCAACCACCGCGCCGAAAAATAGAGAAAAAGTGAAGAATCTGCACAGAAATTACTGCGGAAGCGTAGTGTGGCAGGCATCACATCACAGGCTAGTGTACTTGATATGCTCAGAATTGGATGAAAGCAGAGAAGGTTGGGCGAACTGTCGGCATAGGGATGCGCCTGGCGGGGCAGATATTTGGCTCGCGGCTGGGAGCGGCAGGCCAAAGTGCGGGCACGGTCAATGAGGCGGTGCGAGAGAGTCGCGCCGAGGCTCAGCGCTCGCGCGTAGAGGCTGCCGGCAAGGTTGCGCGTGGTGCAGGGCGCGGGGTTGGCGGGTTCATTCGTCCTTTTGCGCGCATCGGGCACATTTTATGGCTTGAGGTGATGGGAGCCATCTTTTTGCTTTTTGCGCTGTTCTTCGCACTGAACCTATGGCAACTGCGGTCGAGTTATGCCACCGGGCCCGACCACCCGAAGTTTTTGTTGATAGCTGGCGTGTTCGTACTCTTCCTCTACCTCGGTCTGAGTTCGTTCTGGAGAGCGAGAAGGAAATAGGATGAAGAACCGCACTGCTTTATTCGGGAGTCAATCAATTCTGTTGCTCGTGCTGGGTGTGGCGCTGGGGGTGAATGCGTCAGCGCAAAATGCGCCGGCATACGGTGGGTTGAAGCTTGAAGGCGCACGAATCACGGGGACAAACGAGATAAGTGCAGAGGACCTGTTGCGCGGACTTGACCTGCACGCAGGCCAGCCAATCGCGTTGAGCGAAATACGGACGGCGTGCCACCGGCTGGAAGATCTGATGATCTACAAAAGCCTGGAGTGCTCTGCGGTGCGCGAAGAGGACAGTGCATGGATTGTGCTTCAGGTGCCGGTTTCCGCCACCCGGATGGACAACGAAGACGGAATTATCTTTGACAATATTGTCTGGATGAGCCGTGCGGAGATTTTGCAAAGGCTGAAGCGGTCGATACCGCTGTTCACATCTCATGTACAACTGAAGAGCCCGCTCAATGAGGATGTACTGCACGTGCTGAACCAGATGTTGACCGAGCGCGGAATGAAAGTTCAGGCCGTGCGCGACGAGTTCTGGATGGAGCGCGACAAAAATGTGTACAAGGTTGCCGGCGTTTCAGTCCCGGTGGTCTCGATAGAGGTACAGGGCGAGAATGCTCCCCGTGCGATAAAGCAATGGTCAGGAGCTTACGACGACAAGCAGTTCTCAATGGCTCTGCTGAACTGGCGCCTGAATGAAGTGATAGACAACTATTATTATCCGCGTGGCTATCTGCATCCGGTTGTGCAGGAGCCAGAAGTGATATCGCTTGGCTTGAAAAACGGGGCCTTCCCGGTAAAGATAATTTTGCGAATCAACGCGGGCGTGCAGTACAGATC
>CAIMNN010000324.1 GCA_903842845.1 uncultured Acidobacteriaceae bacterium
CTCCTCGTCGTCGTCCTCGTCGCACATGCGGAGACAACCCGCTCCTGACGGGTAGATAATGATTCTTGATTGAACAAGCTCTCCCTATCCCTCGGCGCACTCGCGGCATCTGCTGACGTACTCGGCGGCCTCGTCCTCGTCAGCGCCCGCACCGTCGAGCGCTACCTGCGCTACTTCGTCGCCCTCGGCGCGGGCTTTCTCATTGCCACCGCGCTCATCGAGATGGCTCCGGAGAGCCTTCGCCTCAATCCCACCCTCGGCCCCGTCCTGCTCATGGTCGGCTATGGAGCAGTTCATCTTCTTGAGCACACCATCAACGCCCACTTCCACTACGGTGAAGAGACCCACAAGGGCGAGTTCATCTCCGCGCACAAAAGCATCTCCGTCCTCGCCGGCCTCGCCGTCCACGCGCTCTTTGACGGCGTCGCCATCGGCTCCGGGTTCGCCGTCAGCACAAACCTCGGCTGGCTCATCTTCCTCGCCATCCTGCTGCACAAAATGCCCGAGGGCTTCACAATGGCCAGCATCATGCTCGCCAGCGGACGCAGCCGCCGCTCCGCGCTTTACTCCGCTGTCATCCTCGCCGTTGCTACCGTCGCCGGAGTGCTCATCATGGACCTCGCGCCCGCGCTGCTACCCTACGGCCTGCCCATCTCCGCAGGTGTCGCGCTCTACGTCTCCGCAACCGACCTCGTCCCCGAGGTCAATCGCGAGCCCGGCATCAAAATGGCATTGGTCTTTTTTGCTGGTGTGGTGGGATTTTTACTTCTGCGTGCATTTCTTCCTTCTGTCTAAATTGCCCAGAGTTGAGGCTTTTTCTTCAATGACACTCCTGTCATCGACACAGCCGCGGCATAGCCCGGCATCGTAATATAAGTAAATCGAATGAGATTGGCGTAAGGAATGATCAATAACAAAAGGGTTGTAGTAGTGCTTCCCGCGTATAACGCTGAGAAGACACTGAAGGGCACAGTGCGCGAGATTCCGAGCACTGTGGATACCTATATCCTGGTCGACGACAACAGTACCGACGGAACCGTCGCACTGGCGGGCGAACTCGGTCTTCAGGTACATGTCCATGAAAATAATCGCGGTTATGGCGGCAATCAGAAGACCTGTTATGAGGCGGCCCTGGCAGCCGGTGCTGACATTGTCGTCATGCTCCACCCCGATTATCAGTACTCGCCGCTATTGGTTGAGCCCATGGCCAGCATGATCGCCTATGGTGTATATGACGTCGTGCTCGGTTCACGCATCCTCGGCGGTGGCGCTCTCAAGGGCGGCATGCCGCGTATCAAGTACGTTGCCAACCGCGCCTTGACGCTGATCCAGAACCTCGCACTCGGCGCAAAATTGTCGGAGTACCACACGGGATTCCGCGCTTACAGCCGCGATATGCTTCTCTCCCTGCCGCTCGACGCAAATTCCGAAGACTTTGTCTTCGACAATCAGTTTTTGGCCCAGTGCATCTATCTGGGGGCGCGTATCGGTGAGATCTCTTGCCCTACTCGCTATTTTCCTGAGGCATCGTCCATCAATCTCCGGCGCAGTGTCGTCTACGGCTTCGGCGTTCTCAAAACCACTCTCGATTGCATGGCCGCCCGCATCGGGCTTTATCGCAAACCCATCTTTGACTTTCCTCCGATCCAGTTGAAAAAACAAAATCAGGTTGTCTCCCAGATACTCAAGGAGATTCAATAATGCGCTCAACTGAGCGATTTCCCTTTCTGCGTTTGGGAGCTTTAACCGCTGCGGCACTGGCAATTCACGGTTATCATCTGGGCGTTGAAGATGCTGAGATCTACATCCCCTCAGCCAAAAAACTTCTCCATCCCGAGCTATACCCCTTTGCTCCAGAGTTCTTTCTCTCCCACGGCCACATGTC
>CAIMNN010000325.1 GCA_903842845.1 uncultured Acidobacteriaceae bacterium
CTGTTGCAGCGCTGCCTGCTTGAGATAACCGGAATGGACGCCATCACGCTGCAACCCGCAGCCGGCGCGCACGGCGAGATGACCGGCATCATGCTCATCCGCGCTTATCACCAGTCGAAAGGCAACGCGCGCAAGAAGATTCTTATTCCCGACTCGGCACACGGAACGAACCCGGCGACCGCGGCCATCTGCGGTTACACAGTCGAGAATTTGAAGTCGAACGCAGAAGGCGGCATCGACCTCGAAGCGCTCGTCGCGCAAGTGGACGAAGAGACCGCGGCGCTGATGATAACCAACCCGTCGACCATCGGCGTTTTCGAGAGCGAGATTCATCGCATTGCGGAGATTCTCCACGCCAAGGGCGCGCTGCTCTACATGGACGGCGCAAACATGAACGCGCTGGTGGGCAAGGCGCGGCCGGGCGACTTCGGCGTCGACGTGATGCACCTCAACCTGCACAAAACTTTTTCGACTCCGCATGGCGGCGGCGGCCCAGGCTCCGGCCCGGTAGCGTGCAAGAAAATTCTTGAGCCGTTTTTGCCGACGCCTGTGCTGGTGAAGCGCGATGACATAACATTCGGCTGGAATTACGATCGCCCGCAGTCGATCGGCCGCGTGCGTTCGTTCTATGGCAACTTCGGAATGTTCATCCGCGCGCTGGCGTACATTCTCGCCAATGGCCCCGACGGCTTGCGCCAGACGACAGAAGACGCAGTGTTGAACGCGAACTACATCCGCAAAAATCTTGAAGACGTTTACGAGCTGCCGTACAAAACCGCATCGCTGCACGAGGTTGTCTTCAGCGACAAGCGGCAGGCAGCCAAGGGAGTGAAGACCGGCGACATCGCGAAGCGCCTTATCGACTACGGCTTCCATCCGTACACGGTGAGCTTCCCGATGATCGTTCACGGCGCGCTGATGATTGAGCCGACGGAGAGCGAATCACTCGAAGAGCTCGACCTCTTCATCGCCGCCATGCGCGCAATCGCCGCCGAGGTCGACACCAACCCCGAGCTGGTGAAGAGCGCGCCGCACTCAACGCGCGTCAGCCGCATGGACGAGGTGCAGGCCGCACGCAAACCGATTCTGCGTTGGAAGCGCCCCGCATAAAAAATCATCGCGACAAACACAAAGGGCGCCCCGGCTTGCCGGCGCGCCCTTCATTCTTGCCCAACGAAAAATTACTTGATCGGGTTCAGTGTCTGGAAGCCCTCGCTAGTAGCGGCTTCAAGCAGTCTTGCATCGGTTGAAACAAAGGTGATCTCAATGCCGTGCATCATTTCGCGTGCCACAAGGGCCGCGCCAAGCTGCATTGCATCGCCGGTGCGCAGTGTCGGCTGACGGTCGATGAGCTGACGTGCCGCCTCAAGCACCGCAGGGTTCAGTGGTTGCTGCACCATGCGCGCTGCCTCAAGGCGCAAAATCTCCAGCGCCTCGTTGGCCTGCTCGTTCGGGATGTCACCGGCGCGCTCGCGACGACGGATTGCCGCATACACCTCGAGCGGTGCGGCCGCCGAGATGAGCTTGCCGTTGTCATCGGTGTTGTTCATAATGCGGATCAGCTCTTCAGTGCCTTTGTCCTGAACAAACAGGCGCGCGAAGGCCGTGGTCTCAAGAAAGTAGCAGCTCACTGTCCACCTCGTTCATGCTCGATCTCGTCGGAGATCGACTCGCCTGTGATGGCAACCGGACGGAAGCGCTGCGATTCCTCAGGCAGACCAGCCTCGGCGCGGTTCAGCCGAATGGTCGTCGTCGGATATGCAGGGGTCTTCGGGTTGGGAATCTTGCTGGTCAGCACAACGCCGCGCTGGATGCACTCGGCAAGCACTGCCTGGCGCGAGTCCGGATTCTGGTTCCAGCGGAACGCCTTCCGGGGAAGGAACGAATCGCGGAACCACTTTAACGCGATGAACGCATGACCACCACGCTCGGCCTCGGCGAGTGCCGCGCAAAGTTCCTTAACGCGCACGTCCATGTCGGCGGGGATAACTGCCAACTGCGAGTCGTCCACGTCGTCGTCAAATTCGCTTTCAGTGTGTGTAAAGGTGCGTGCAGGCCGCGCGAAGCGTGCGCGGGGGCTTTCGCTTACATCATCGCCTTCGCCTTCGCGCTCAAAGTAGATGCGCATTTCGTCGGTCTCAGGCGACCAGGTTCCCGCAGGAGCGTTGCGGCGCTTGCTGCGGCCGTTTTCATCGCAAAGTTCAACAATTGCCGTATAACCCGCAGGCGCAAGAAATTGCAATGCGCGTTGCAGGCCCGGTATGGATGAACTTGCGATTTCGTCGTTCAAAGCGTCTTCAATGAGCTCTTCTGCATCGGGGATGGTGAGGTCATTGAGTTCGGCATTACTGGCTGAATATTTCAGATTCATTTTCATTCTCCATCAATAATGATCACTGGCTGGCAATACGTTACTTTGCGCCGTCCGTATGGAGACTCGTGTTGGATGGATGAGTGACTTGCTAAGTCTAAGCAGGTCTCATTTCTATGCCGGGTAATTCCGGTCTATTAGAAATGAGGATCCATATTACAAGAGCCCTGTCATCTACTTCGAACGGCATATCTTAGGTACTGGGACGTATCGCTATTGTTTTGTTTGTTTACGATACGAACTCATGTACCTGACTATGACTAGTTTTATGATACAGCAAAATAGCAATAAGATTCATAATTTTGACCTGACCCAAATACATCTGTAAACCAAAGCTGTCATATCATTTTTGGTTCCCGCTCGTTTGGCCACTGCCCTTGCGAGACTCCTCATTAACCCACTCCGTACAATAGCTGTATGCGGCGTTTTTTCCTTCCTATACTGGCTGGCTCACTTTTGCTGCCACTTGCGGCCCGGTGCGGTGCACAGGCTTTTGATCTTGTCGGCCCCAAGGTCGACCTGCACGTTCAGCGTGCCGGCAAAACGCTGCCCATCTCCGAGGTTGCCACGCTGTTGCCCGGCGACCGCCTCTGGGTCCACCCTGACTTTCCTGACAGCCAGTCAGCGCGCTACGTCCTCATCGTTTGCTTCCTTCGTGGCGCAACCAATCCCCCGCCGCCGGAGTGGTTCACCCACGTTGAAACCTGGCAGCGCGCGGTCCACGACGAGGGCGTCTTCATCATTGTTCCCGCTGAAGCGCAGCAGGCGCTCATCTTCCTCGCTCCGGAGACAGGCGGCGACGTCGGCACTCTGCGCCAAACTGTCCGCAGCCGACCCGGCGCATTTGTCCGCGCCACGCAGGACCTGCAACTGGCAAGCTGGGAACGCCTTCGCCTCGACGCTTACCTTGATGGCATCAAGGACGCATCGCTGCACTATCCGCTTGAGCTCAAGGAGCGCACCGCGAAAATGGCGCGCACGCTCGGCATCAAGGTTGACAAGGAATGTTTTGACAAACCAACCGAGCAGCAGGCACCATGCCTCACCGAGCACACGGACGGCATGGTCCTCGACAGCGGCAACTCGCAGACAATCGTTCAGCAGTTGACCTCGGGCTCGACCGTCGACCTGATGAACCACCTCACCGCGTCCAACATGGCTGGCGGCGGAATGTACAGTGCATACGTCGGCGCAATCGTGGACGCTGTGCGCATCTTCAACAACATGCATACTGCGCGCTACCAATATCTGCCCGCGCTCGCACTCCCTGAGAAGGACACGCTCAACCTGCGCCTCAACGTCCCGCCCTCTTTCAAGGACCCCAAATCCGTGCTCGTCGTTGCGTTGCCCCCCGTGGGCGCTGCCAAACCGCCGACGCTCACACCCGCAACCTCCAACGATCCTTACTGCCTGCAAAAGCCTGGCGTCGTCCTCACCGCCGAGAGCTCGCCGATCTTCTTTGCCACGCACCTGGCGCACGACCTCAAACTTCACCTCAGCACATCGAACGGCCCGCTCGACCTGCCCGTCCACGCCGACCCGGCGCTCGGCGGCCTTGTTCTTGATCAGCGCCCGCCGCTGCTCCAGCCCGTCGCGCTCACCGGCGTTCTCACCGGCAAGTGGGGATTTGACGATTGGGAAGGTCCGCACTTCAAGCTCATCTCATCGCATCCGTTGAACTGGCGCTTGCAGCCCGACGATCTCAACTCGCTTATCCTCGACCGCGACGACTCCGTCCACATCGAAGGCCTCTCTGATGGCGATGTTGCATCGCCGTTGCTCTGCGTTGACACTATTGAGAAAATTGACGCCGGCAACAAATCCGAGCTGCTCACCTGGAAGCCCGCGAAAACCAATGCCATCGAGGTTACTGTGCCGCTCAAGGTTCCCGCCAATGAGAAGCCGCGCGCCGGCAAGGTCACGCTCGCAATTCATCAATATGGAATGGAGAGCGCGCAGAAGCTCGAACTCAAAACCTACATCGAAGCCGCATCGTTCGAGCGGCTCAGCCTCAACGCCGGCGACAAAAACGCGCTGCTCACCGGCAAGCGACTCGATGAAGTTGAGAAGCTCCAGCTTGAAGGAATAAATTTCACTCCCAACGCGCTGAACCGCGTGCAGGACGTCGACCAGCTCTCGCTCAAGACTGATGGCGCAACCGACTCGCTCGTCGCCGGTAATAAATATTCCGCGCAGGTGCAGTTGCAGGACGGCCGCACGCTCAAAGTTCCCGTAACGGTCAATCCCACGCGCCCGCAACTCACACTGCGCAACAAGGGCGTTCAGTTCGACCCCTCCGCCGCATCGCCGCTGCACATGGGCAGCGCTGACGATCTAGCAGTCAACGGCAGGCTCGTCTTCTTTGTCGACTCCAATGAACCGCAGAACTTTCCGCGCACTGAGAAAATCGAATTCGCCGCAGTTGACGGCAACTTTCAGACGCTGCTCTCATTGGGCGATGGTTCGCTGATGCTTGAGAATTCGCACATCGTGCTCGGCCGCGTCGAGCCGCTCGCAAAGTTCGGCAACTCCGCCTTTGGTCCGGTCCAGATTCGCCCCATCGCTCCCGACGGCACGCCCGGCGATTGGCTCCCGCTCGGCTCGCTCGTCCGCACGCCAGAGTTTGCGCAACTGCGCTGTCCGCACGCGACGCTCAAGCCCTGTATCTTGTCGGGGAACAATCTTTTTCTTGTCGATTCCATCGCCGCCAACGCGGATTTCGCGAATCCCATAACAGTCGAACCGGATTTCACCGGAACCGAGCTCGTTGTCCCGCATCCAACTGCGGGCTCGCTCTATCTCAAGCTCCGCGATGACCCATCAGTCGTGCAAACGCTGACTCTGCCGGTCGAGCTGCTGCCTGCGTCCAAGGAGCCGCCCTCGCTCAGCAAAGAAAAAGCCGCAACGCCGGTTCACGACGATGCAGCTGCTGAAAATAAACCGGACGCTCAATCTGCGCCTGAAGTTCAATCCGAACCCAAACCGGCCGCACTTGAGGCAAAGCCTGACGCCGCGCCCCAAAGTGGAAAATAATTTAGTGGTCTTTGTGGCCGTCTTCCTTGCTGCTGGTTGCAAAAAATATACACACGGCAAAGACGATCAAGATCGCCGGAACGATAAAAAAGGGTGAGCTGAACACAGGGGGAACCTCCGTAATCAAGAGTATCAAACAACCGAACCCACAATCTGCTGTGACCTGTGCTTTTGCATCAACAACCCCCTGTGTGCGAGATTTGTCTCATCGGTGCTCGCGCCGCCAGTTCTATTTTGAGAAGGTTGCAATCATGGGCAAAACGGCAGCTCCAAAAACTCTCCAATCCATCCTCGACGCCTTGAAGTCCGCCTCGTTTGCAGTGGCCGCGCAGCCCTCCGGCAGCTACCTCGTCAGCAAATACGGCGCAGCCGCCATCCTCGGTGCAGATAAAGCCATCCTCTCCGGCCCCGGCGCTTACGTTCACGGCCATATCGCCGTGCTCCTCGACCGCGGCTTCCAGAAGTTCCTCAAGACCGCAGAGTTCGAGCTTCCCGCAAACGCGGCACAGCTCGCCGCCATCCACCGCTTCACGGAAGAGCTCGACCAGCTCATCGGCGAGAAGATCCTCTTCAACCAGGCTCTCGGAACCACCAGCGACGTTTACAACTACGACCGCATCAAAGGCCGTGAAGCCGACGAGCCCCGCGGCACAGCTCCGTGGCAAGCCGCCGGACACTAATATCGAATTCCACTAAACTGCCGATTACTCATGAAGGATGACCACGAGCAGTTTCAAAGAGAAGTCGCGCCCAGACAAGACGAGCACGGACAAACGCCCAGCCGACCCACACGCCCTTCGCGCGCACGCACGACTCGTCGTCGACTCCTCCGCCAACATCCATCTCATCAAATTCGGCGTTCGTCTCCGCGGACGCATTGAGGACCTCAGCCCCGGCGGTTGCCGCATCCGCACCGACGAACCTTTCTCCGTCGGCATCTACGTCCGCACCGAAGTCGACTTCCATCTCGACGGCCTCCCCTTCCGCCTTCCCGGCGTCACGCAGGCCATCTATGACAAAAACTCCATCGGCATTCGTTTTCTTGAGATGAGCTCTCGCAAGCGCGACCAGCTCACGCAGCTCATTGAATATTTAAAGGAAGACAACGATACAAACCCGGAAGCGGCAGCCTGACCCTCACCGCCGGGCGCGCTCCCGTTGCAGTTCGCGATACAGCTCGCTCTTGGATTGCCCCGTCTCGCGTGCCAACCGCTTCAGCGCATCTTTCTCGTCGAGGCCTTCCTTCACCATCGCCGCCACGCGCTTCGCCACCGACTCCGCCACTGCCGCGCCATCGCTTCTCTGCGCCGGCTCCACAAGCAGAACAATCTCGCCGCGCACACGATCACGCGTTTTCAAATTCGCGCGCACCTCTGCAACCGTCCCGCGCAAAAATTCTTCATGCAGCTTCGTCAGCTCGCGCGCCAACACAACCCGCACAGCATCACCCCAAACCGCTTCCACATCGGCGAGCGTGTCTTCAATTCTGTGCGGCGCCTCATAAAAAATAATCGTCCCCGCAGCGCCGCCGAGTGCCTTGTCCGCTTCCGCCGCCAATCGCGCCAGATCTTCGAGCCGCGTCCGCCGCTCGCCCGCCTTCTCCGGCAAAAATCCTTCAAAGCTGAAGCGCTCCGTGTTCAAGCCCGACGCAATCAACGCGCTCAGCGCCGCATTCGCTCCCGGCACCGGCCACACATTCACGCCCGCTTCAAGCGCCGCCTTCACCAGCCAGCCGCCGGGGTCGCTGATGGCCGGCGTCCCTGCGTCGCTCACCACCGCGATGCGCGCGCCGGCAGCAAGCCGCTCCACCAACTCCTCCGCGCGTCCGCGTTCGTTGTGCTGGTGATAGCTCACCGTACGCACATCAATTGCAAAATGATTCAGCAGCTTCTGCGTCTGCCGCGTATCCTCGCACGCAATCAGCTCCACACCGCGCAGCACTTCCAGCGCGCGCAGTGTGATGTCACCTAAATTTCCAATCGGAGTTGCAACCAGGTACAGTCCCGGCGCCAGCGGCTCCAGTTCTCCATCGCCCTCGCTCATGGTTTAGCGGCCGCCTTCTTGCCGTTCCATTCGCCGCTGCTCTGAGAGCAGTGACATCGAGCTCATCAGATTCTGCACGCTCACAATGCCCACTATCCTTCCGCTCTCTGCCACCGGGATCAAGCTCAATCCACGCCCTGCTGAAATTCTGCGGATGATCGCGCCCAGCGTGTCCTCGGGCCGCGCCACTTGAAACGCGCGCGACATCACCGACTGCACATAGCCGTTTCCATCCGTGCGCAGCGCTTCAACAATTCTCTGCCGCGATACGATTCCCACCAACTGCGGCCCGCGCACTACGGGAAAATCTTCTTGCAGCGAGTGAACGCAACGCTCCAGCGCACCGGCCAGCGTGTCCGATGGCGAAAGAGTCGAGAAATCTGTCAACATCACCTCACGCATCTGCACCGTGTCCACAACCGACTGGAAGAAAACTCCCTGGTCCTCTATCTGGCCGCCGATGAACACAAAAATTCCGGCGATGATCAGCCAGGGGTTCTGCATAAACGCGCCCGCCGCCATCAACGTGATTGCGAGCAGTTGCCCAATGCCTGAAGCTGCGCGGCTCGACGAACTTGTGTCGCGTGCGCCGACAAATTTCGAACGCACAATGCGCCCCGCGTCCAGCGGATACGCCGGCAGCAGATGCAGCAATCCCATTCCCGCCTGCAGCCACACAATGCTGCGCAGCAGATAGCTGGACGATATCCACGGCTGCGACAACAAATTGAAATTTCCGCTCGCGCCCAGAAGCACCGCCGTCAATGCGCCCGCCGCCATCAGGTTCGCAACCGGCCCGGCCAGCGCCAGCAAATACTGCGCGCTTCCGTGCGTCGCCTTCTCCTGGCTTTCCGGGTCCGCATACGCGTAGAACGCGCCTATCGGCAGCACCAGCACTGCTCGCAGCTTCAGGCCAAGCCACGCAACCACCAGTATGCGCGCCATCTCGCGCACCACCACCGCGGCGGTTATCGCAAGCCAAAGGCCGAACCCCGCGCCCGAGCCTGCCTTGGAATTGATGAGCATGCAAAAGATGATCAGCAATAAAAAGAAGGTGTGCAGGCGCAGTTCAACGCCCATCCATCGACCTAACGGTAATGACCATCCACGCATACAAAAGATTGTAGTGGGTCAGGCTGATTTATGCTTTGATTTGAAATGCGCATCATCGCCGGAGTTTATAAATCCCGCATCCTCAAGGCCCCGGCCGGGCTCAAGACCCGGCCAACCAGCGACCGCCTGCGCGAAACTCTCTTCAACGTCCTCGCCCCGCGCATACAAGACGCGCGCTTTCTCGATCTCTACGCGGGCACCGGAGCCGTAGGCCTTGAAGCGCTGAGCCGCGGCGCAAGCGACATTTGTTTTGTTGAAACCGCAGCCTCCGCCGTAAAGTTCATCCGCGCCAACATCGCCGCACTTGGCATCACAAGCCCCGCGCTCACCATCGAACTTGCCGACGTCTCCACATTTCTGCGCAAAGCCGCAGCTGCCAAGCGAACCTTCGACATCATCTTCCTCGACCCACCTTACGACGTGATGGAGGAATACGATTCCACATTGCGCGCACTGCCATCCGTCATGGCCGTCAACGCGCTCGTCATCGCCGAGCATCGCAAGAAAGACAAATTAGCTGATGCTTACGGACAGCTCAAGCGCACACGCCTGCTCGAACAGGGAGACGCAGCACTGAGTTTCTACGGCCAAATTACAAAAGATGACAATTGATGACCATCAGCTAACTTTCCTATCCATCAACTATCAATGACCTATATATTCCCAAAAAGGTGGTTTGTGGAATGGGCCCAGATCCAACACGCGTCCATGGTTTGGACGTTCTACGCAGCGCCGCAATTCTCGGTGTCATGGCGACCCATGTTATCGCCTATCATCACGGTGCTGCTTTTCCTGGGTCGCTGGCAACCGCTGCCAGCTTCGGTTGGATGGGCGTCGACCTCTTCTTCGTCCTCAGTGGATACCTCATCGGTTCGCAGTTTTTCCGCGTCGTCGTAAAAGGTCAAAAGCCGCAGGTTCTTCGTTTTTATCTACAGCGCTTTTTTCGCGTCATGCCAGCTTTTTTTGTTGTGCTTGCAGCTTATTTTCTACTGCCCCACAACGCCTCTTCGCATATGGCGCCACTCTGGCAGTACACGACCTTCACCTACAACCTCTTTACCGATCTC
>CAIMNN010000326.1 GCA_903842845.1 uncultured Acidobacteriaceae bacterium
CATTATGAAATTCTTGTGCCGTACGTTGAGCATCCGCTGTTGGAGCATCCTGCGTATCATGGCGAAATTCAATTGGATGCGGAGACAGGGACGATACTGCGCATGACGATGAGCGCGGAGTTGGACCCGGACGATCTTTACGTGAGCACGAGCACGATGGTGGATTATGCGCAGGTTGTGATTGGCGGCAAGGAGTTTTATTGCCCGGTGAAAAGCATTGCGGCATCGGTGATGCATACGCAGATGGCAGGCCCGGGCAATCCGGTGGGTCTGGGTTGGCGGAAGGGCAAGTGGGGGCTGGTCGGTCCGCCGGTGATAGGCGTGAATGATGTGCGCTTCTTTGACCATCACGAGTTCCGCGTGGATGTGGAACTGGTGCCAATGCCGGTGGAGCAGAAATAATTTTATTTTTTACTTTTCTTCGGACTCAGCTGCAATCGCTAATGGACTCTCGTCTATGCCAGCGTTATCGAGGAGCTTTTGCGGCATCTTCTTTTTGGTGGTTGGGCGGATGCCGAGGTCTTTGAGCATCTCGACCTGGCGGACGAGGTTGCCGGGGCCTACGGAGAGCTGCTTGGTAGCGTCGTCGTAGGCTGTGCGCGCGGCGTCGATCTTTACGCCAACATCGGCGAGGTTGTGCGCGAAGCCGACGAACTTGTCGTAGAGCGCTGCGCCGCGGTCCATGACCTCGCGGACGTTCTTGGCCTGCTGCTCCTGACGCCAGAGGCTTTCGACGATGCGGATGACGAAGAGCAACGTGGTGGGGCCGGTGAGCAGGATTCCTTTTTCGTAGGCTTCGAGCCAGAGCGAGTCTTCTTCCTGCATGGCCATTAGGAAAGCTGGCTCGATGGGGACGAACATCACAACAAAATCAGGTGATTCGATGCCGGGCAATCGCTGGTAGTTGCGGCTGGCGAGCTCGGTGATGTGGCCCTTGATGCTGACGAGGTGGCGCTTGATGGCGGCGCGGCGGAGCTCGTCGGTGGTGGCGTTGACGGCGTCGTTGTAGGCGTTGAGCGAGACCTTGGAGTCGATGATGAGGTGGCGCCCTTCGGAAGTTTAATGATGACGTCGGTTTGGCGGCGGCGAGTCGCGTCGTCCTCGGTGGCGACGAAACTTTGCTGGAAGGTGTAGTGGATGTCTTGTTTGAGGCCCTGGTTTTCGAGCAGGTCGAGGAGGATGAGCTCGCCCCAGTTGCCCTGGGTTTTTGTGTCGCGGCGCAGAGCGGTGGAGAGGTTGTGCGCTTCGTCCGAGAGGCGCTGATGCATGGTCTTGAGGCCTTCGAGATGAGAGGCGAGCTGGGTGCGGCCGACGAGATTTTCTTCGGTTGCTTTTTCAACTTTGGCTTTGAAATCGGTGAGGTCCTTGGTGAGCGGGTTGAGGAGATGGGAGAGGCTCTCGCTATTTTGCTTGGCGAAGGCGGTGGAGTTTTCTTTGAGTATCTCGGCGGCGAGGACCTTGAACTGGTTGGTTAGTTTTTCAGCGTTGCCGCGCTCGAGGGTGAGCTCGGTTTGGAGGCGGCTGATTTCTGCGGCGGTTTTTTCGGCATTGGCGGTGCGAGCGGCGAGCTCGGAGCGGAGGGCGTCACGCTCGGTGGCGAGTTCAGCGCCGCGGCGGTCGAGCTGCACGGCCTCAGTGCGTGCGGAGTTTGAGCGGAGCCAGTATCCGGTGAGGATGCCGATGACGACAGCGGCGATGACGAAGATGCTGGTATACATGACGAGCTCCTGATATGTACTTTACGCCTGAGGTGTTATTTGGCGGTATATGGAAGTAGGTACCTGCTGTCAGTTCGACTTTACATACCAATCATCGTACTCGGAGAGCTCTTCGCATTTGCGCGCGTAGCCATTTTTTGTCAGCAGGTCGTAGATCTTTTCGCGCATGGGTGTGAAGTTGTGCTCGCAGGTAATGACGCGGAAGGAGTGGCGGCTGAAATCTAAGTTGCTGAGAATCTCATACTCGCTGCCTTCGGTGTCGATGGAGAGGTAATCGATAACCTGGGGCGCGTTGTACTTTGTGAGCAGGTCGTTGAATGAGATGGTCGTGACCTCGTAGCTCTTGCTCAGCTTGCGTTCCTCTTTGTGCAGGTCGGCGTCGGAGTAAGCGCTGATGGTCGAGAGCTCGGCGTAGTCAACCTCGTTGAAGGTCAGGGTGGAGTGCGAATCCTTCCAAACGCAACTGGTTTCAATGTTGGCGCTGCGATTTTTTTTGAGGTCGTTGTTGCCAGCAGCGGGCCGGTTCGGCGAGGATGCCTGTCCAGCCGAGTTCTTTTTCCATGAGATGAGTATTGGAAAGCGTGATGCCGTTGGTTGCGCCAAACTCAACGAAGTAGCCGTTCCGCTTGAAATTGAGCTCGGTGAGAACGAAGAGGTCCTGCCAGATCTGCGAGCGGGAGTGGGTGTGATATTTCAGAAGGTTGGGAGCCTGCTCGTTGGGAAATGCGTGCAACATGCGCAGCACGGCCGCGTCTGCTTCATTTTTTTTCAAGCGCTCGAGGGTGCTGTAGCGGACAAGTCCGATATCAAAGCGACGAAGCAAATTTTTGGTCGCGGTCTTGAGCCAGGACATTTTATTCCCTCGTAAGCAGATAAGAACCAGAGATGATTATAGTATTTCGCCGTTCTCGGGGAGTTTGGTCACAAGCGCGGAATCTGTTGATTGACGCATGGTAGTGCATGGGACGCGGTTGGTAGACTGCACTTGAGATTAGTTGCGGGGGTCGGTTGCCATGGATTGGCTGGGCAAGTGGTGGAGGTTGTTTGCGGTCGTGGGTCTGCTGGCTGTGCAGGCGGTGATGTTTGCAGTTGTGGTGCATCGCGAGAGCTTGACGTTTGACGAGAACAACCACATGTATGCCGGATACCGGATGTGGACGGCGGGGGATTATGGGTTGAACCCGGAGCATCCGCCGCTGGTGAAGTTGCTGGCGACGATTCCGATACTGGGCGAGAAGTTGTGGACGCCGCCACTGGGGGACCGGTTCTTCAAGGGCGAGGCTTATCTGGACGGGCGCGAGTGGCTGACGCACGACGACGGCGCGGGGCAGAGGCTGGTGTTCAGGATGCGTCTGGCGGCGGGGTTGCTGGCGCTGGCATTGACGGTGGTTGTTTTCTGGGCGACGTGGGAGTGGTTCGGCTCGCGCGCGGCGATGGTTGCGCTGATACTGGTTGTGTTTGAGCCGAATATCATTGGCCACTCAGCGCTGGTGACGACGGATGTTGGCGTGTCACTGTTCTTTTTGCTGTCAGTGTTTTTGTTCTGGCGGTATGTGCAGCGGCCGACGGTGCTGCGGCTGATTGCTGCGGGAGTGGCGTGCGGTCTGCTGCTGGCGACCAAGCACTCAGGGATATTGATTGCGCCGATGCTGATTGCGCTGGCTGGCTGGGAGACGTGGCAGGCGGAGAAGGGCGCGCGGGTGAAGCGTGCGTTGGGGATACTGGGCGCGCTGGCGTCGATTGCGGTGATAGGGGTGGTGGTACTGTGGGCGTTTTATGGGTTCCGGTATGCGGCGCGGCCCGCTGGACTGGCGCTGAATCCGACGCTTGATGCGTACATGGCCGACCGCAGCGGCTTTGACCGCGCGGTAGTGGGATTTTTTGCGAAGACGCATCTGCTGCCCGAGTCGTATTTGATGGGACTGGTGGACGTGAAGAAGATGGCGGAGTTTTATCCGACGTTCATTCTTGGGCATAACTACGCGCACGGTGTGTGGTGGTATTTCCCGGTGGTGCTACTGATCAAGACGACGGTCGGGTTGATGGTGTTGGGATTGCTGGGCGCGTGGATGTTCTTGCTGCGCAGGGAATTTTTTGTGCGTGACCTGAAGGTGGAGGGTTGCCCGACATGCCCGCCGAAAAAGCCGAGCGAGGCAAACGAGCATATCCGCGACGCACTGGTTTATTTGATAGTGCCGGGGCTGGTGTACCTGGCGGTTGCGATGGCGAGTGGGATGAATATCGGCGCGCGGCATGTGCTGCCGCTTTACACGCTGATGGCAATCTTTGCCGGCGCGGCGGTGGCGCGGGTGTCGGTGTGGGGGCGTGGCTGGGTGATTGCAACTGCGATCCTTGTCGCGCTGCATGCGGGCTCGGGGATGATGAGCTTCCCGGTTCCGATGGCGTATGCGAACGAAGCATGGGGCGGGCCGAGCAATTTGCACACACTGTTGAGCGACGCGAATGTGGATTGGGCGCAGCAGTTGCTGAGCGTGAAGAAGTGGCAGGAGGCGCACCCGCACGAGGAGTGCTGGTTTGCATACTTTGCGCAGACGACGGTGCGGCCGGAGGAGTACGGAATCACCTGCCACAATTTGTCGAATGCGAACTCTTACTTCTTCCGCACCGACAAGCTGGAGGCGATACCGGCTGAGGTGAATGGGACGGTGCTGATAAGCGCGGGGGACCTGAGCGGCTGCGAGTGGCCGAGCGACCAACTGAACCCGTTCCGCGCATTCAAGGCGCGCAAGCCGGATGAGCAGATCGATTATGGAGTGATGGTTTACCGCGGGCGGTTTGATATGCGGGACGAGGCGGCGCTGAGCCGGGTGGAGCGTGCGCAGGTGTTGCTGGACGAGAAGAAGCCTGCGGAGGCGCTGGGCGAGACCGAAGAAGCGTTGAAGATTGCGCCGGGCAATCTGCTGGCGCTTGAGACGCGTGGGGATGCGGCGGCGGCGCTGGGGAACAAGGCGCTGGCGGCCGAGGTGTGGAAACAGGGAATCATAAGCGCGCAGCCGTTGGAGCCTGATGCGCGGGTTCAGTATGTGGGAGACCTGGAGCAGAGGTTGAAGGGGCTGGGGAAATAGCGATGATTCGGACGAGAGTGAGAGAAAGTGCGGCATTCTATCCCCGGTCCCCAAAAGCGAGGGACTGGGGGCACCCGAAGCTTCTTGGAAGAAGAAATCCATGCATGTATGCATGGAAAGAGGGCGTGTTGGAGCGGTTAAAAACGCTTTCCACAGGCAAACGCCTTTGTTTACTCGGGTGGTGCCCAGAATCAACACAAATACAAGATGTTGTGGTTTTGTCTTGACATCCCCAAGGGACGGGGTTAATTTTGCAACTGCGGCTGTACAGAATTTTTCATCAGTTTTTACAGACTGTTCACAGCTTTCGGGACTCGTGTTCATTTTGGGACGATTTTCGAGAGAGCGGGTCAAGGAAAAGGAAGAAGTTTCAAATTGTTTTAATTGTTGTTCTTAGCGCACTTTTAGGCAGCAGGTTCCGGTGATTGGGTCGGTTTTTCCACCAAGCGTGCCAATTATCCGGTTCACACAAGATTCACGGTTCAGGATAGTCTGGTCTTCCCCCTGGCTTTTCTGATTTTCCCTAGCGGTTTTTATCCCGGCGGTTGCCGGACTGTGGTTCTTCATTCCCGGGCAGATCTACCCGAGTGTTTATTCATCGTGCCAAAGCTTATTTGGCGCAGGCGGCATGGTTTTCCCCATTTGTGGTTTCGATGGGCAACGAGCGAAGCGATTTGAAAAGCGCCCAATGGCTGGCGCAGAGAGATTGAAGGAGAAAGTTTATGCAGGAGCATCGGGTAGTTGGCACACAGACAACAACAGGACAGTACAGCCAGAGTGGCGGTGCGCAGAGAGGCGGCCTTCAGTTCAGCCGCTGGTTTTCGACCGAGGGCGTGAGCCCGTACGACCAGGTGCAGTGGGAGAAGCGCACGGCGCTGATCACGGACGCTGGCGGCAAGACGATCTTCGAGCAGCAGGACGTGGAAATTCCGGTCGATTGGTCGATGACTGCGACAAACATTGTTGCGTCGAAGTACCTGCATGGACAGATTGGAACGCCGGAGCGCGAGAGCGGCGTGCGCGCGCTGGTGAGCCGCGTTGCCGAGACGGTGCGCGACTGGGGTATTGCCGGCGGCTACTTTGCCACGGCCAAGGACGCGGAGATCTTCCACGAAGAGCTGGCCTCGATGCTGCTGACGCAGAAGGTCGCGTTCAACTCGCCGGTTTGGTTCAACGTGGGTTGCGACAAGCTGGAGCCGAACTCGGATGCGCAGAACTGGCACTGGGACCCGCACACCTGCGCGGTGCGCTTTTCGACAACGGGTTACAAGAACCCGCAATGCTCGGCGTGCTTCATCAACGCCGTGGACGATTCGCTCGATTCCATCCTGACGCTGGCTAAGACCGAAGGCATGTTGTTCAAGTGGGGCTCGGGCACGGGAACGAATTTGTCGTCCATTCGTGGTTCGATGGAGACGCTTTCGGGCGGCGGCACAGCTTCTGGTCCGCTGAGCTTTATGCGCGGTTTTGACGCGTTTGCCGGCGTCATCAAGTCGGGCGGCAAGACGCGTCGCGCGGCGAAGATGGTGATCCTCAATGTGGAGCACCCGGACATTCTGGACTTTATTGAGTGCAAGGCGAAGGAAGAGAAGAAGGCCTTTGAGCTGATCAAGGCCGGTTACGACGGTTCGGGGCCGGACTCCGAAGCGTACTCGTCGATCTTCTTCCAGAATGCCAATAACTCGGTGCGCGTGAGCGACGAGTTTATGCGCGCCTGCGAGCGCGATGGCGAGTTCACGACGCGTACGGTTAAGGGGCAGCACTCGGTCAACACGTATCGCGCGCGCGACATCATGAACAAGATCGCCGAGGCGACGTGGCTTTGCGGCGACCCCGGCATGCAGTACGACACGACCATCAACAAGTGGCACACGAGCAAGAACACGGGTCGCATCAACGCGTCGAACCCGTGCTCGGAGTACATGTTCCTCGACAACTCGGCCTGCAACCTGGCGAGCTTCAATCTGTTGAAGTTCATCACGCCTTCGGGCGGGTTTGATATTCCTGCGTATCGTCACGCGATCTCGGTCGTCATCACGGCGATGGAGATCCTGGTGGACAACTCGGGTTATCCGACCGAAGCGATCGCGAAGAACTCGCATGATTATCGTCCGCTTGGATTGGGCTACGCGAACCTGGGCGCGATGTTGATGGCGCTTGGACTGCCGTATGATTCCGACGCAGGCCGCGACCTTGCGGCCACATTGACGGCGATACTCTGCGGTCAATCGTATTTGCAGTCGGCGATGATGGCGGCGAACTGCCCGACGATTCCTTCGGCGACACCGCTGACGGCGAGCGTGGAGCGTCAGGGTGGAGCATGTCCGGGCTACTACGTGAACCGCGAGCCGTTCCTTGATGTGATCCGCATGCACCGCGCGGAAGTGAACAAGATCGGCCGCTCCAAAACTTCGTCGGAGCCGTTCAGCGTTGCGCAGCTCGATGAGCTGATCGAAGCCAGCCGCGATTGCTGGGACCAGGCGTTGACGCAGGGCGAGCGCTACGGTTACCGCAACTCGCAGACCACGGTGCTTGCGCCGACGGGCACCATCGGCTTCATGATGGATTGCGACACGACGGGAATTGAGCCTGACCTGGCGCTTGTGAAGTACAAGAAGCTGGTTGGCGGCGGCATGATCAAGATCGTGAACAACACGGTCCCTGAAGCGCTGTTCAAGCTCGGCTATGACAACGACCAGGTGAACGCCATCGTCAGCTACATTGACGCGACGGGCACCATTGAAGGCGCGCCGGGAATCAAGCCGGAGCATCTGGCGGTGTTTGATTGCAGCTTCCGTCCGGCGAAGGGCACGCGTTCGATCCATTACATGGGCCACATTCGCATGATGAGCGCGACGCAGCCGTTCTTGTCCGGCGCAATCTCGAAGACGGTGAACCTGCCGACCGAGGCGGGCGTTGAAGAGATTGCAGAAGCGTACATGGAGAGCTGGCGTCAGGGTCTGAAGGCTGTTGCGATCTATCGCGATGGCTCGAAGGGCACGCAGCCGCTGAATGTGAGCATGGACGCTAAGAGCGGCAAGCGCGAAATGACTGCTCAGGATGCGGCGGCCGAGCGTGTGCTGGAAGCGATTGCGACCGGCAAAACTTTGGCTGAGAGCGATGTGAAGCTCATCGAGAACAGCCTCGGCGAGCGCGTTGAAGTGAACGCGAAGGCAGTGGTTGCAGCGACCAGAATGTATGAGCAGGCACTTGCAGAGATAGCAAAGGCCGCGGCAATCCCGACACTGGCTCGGAACTTCGACGAGGTGAAGGCGATTGCGACGGAGCATCAAGACCTGAACGCTCCACCGCCAGCGGTGCGTCATCGTCTGCCGGAGGAGCGCGCTTCGATCACGCACAAGTTCGCAATCAGCGGGCACGAGGGGTACATC
>CAIMNN010000327.1 GCA_903842845.1 uncultured Acidobacteriaceae bacterium
ATCTTCAACAGCTTTTCCAAGACTGTCTCAAACTCATACACATCCTTAAATCTCCTTATCAATCTGCATGAATCTAACTCGCTCTTTAAACATCCGCTCATCTCTGCCGATGGCTTTCTATGAAAGGGCTAATACTTATGGAGATGCCAGCCGCAACTCGCCGTTTTATGCTCGTCTCGCGCAATGAAGAACTCGCAAACGAATTGAAGTCTGCACTCGACGGCATCGATGCCGAAGTGGATTGCGCGCAAAGCCCAGAAACCGCTCTCCTCCGCCTCGTAGATCCATCCCTGCCCGATGCACTGTTGATTGACGAAGCCTGCTACGGCCCTAAGGCAGCTCAGCTCATCGCCGCACTCCACGAAGAGAGCAAAGGCAAATCACCAGTACTGCTAATCTCTACAATGCGGAGTAGCGACGACCTCGAACTCTTTCGCGATGGCATCGTCGACGACATCATCCCTGCGGACTCCTCACCACTCAACTGGCGCTTCCGTATAGAAATTGCCCTTCGCGACATGCGCCTCGCCGCCGACCTCGCCCAATCCCGCGAGTCCGCAATCCTCAACGCGCAGCACGACCCGCTCACCGGCGTCTTCAATCGTGAGACCATGCTCTCATTGCTCTTCCGCGAGACCGACCGCGTGCAGCGCATGAAGAGCTCGCTTTGCCTTCTGCTCCTCGACATCGATGACTTCGGCCACTGGAACGCGCTCTTCGGCTCCGAGCCCTGCGACGGCCTGCTCAGCCAGGTCGCATCACGCATTCAAAGGCTGCTGCGCAGTTACGATATTCTCGGACGTCCGGGCAAAGATGAGTTCCTCATCGCACTCCCCGGTTGCAGCGGCCTCAGCGCTCTCACACTCGCCGAGCGCCTCCGCCAAGAGGTCTTCTCCATGCCATTCGCCGTCTGCGGACAGAACATCCGCCTCTCAGCCTGCTTCGGCATCACTATGAGTCGCGGCCGTTCGCCGGTCGTCGTCCTGCGCGAAGCCGAGATGGCGCTCGACCTGGCCAAGCAAGCCGCGCCTGAAACCATCCAGTTCTACAACGACGACGCGCTCTCCGCTGAATCCACCGGCCACTCCATAAGCGGTTATGAAAGCATCTAGTTCTATTCCAGTTGTATGATGGGTTCATGACCGAGACCCATCAATACAGCCTACGCATCGTGGGCATGCACTGCGGGTCCTGTGTTCGCCGGGTCAGCCAGGCCCTCGCCGCCACCGACGGCGTGCAGGTTGAAGAAGTCCGCATCGGCGCCGCGCGCATCGCTTCAGCCAACTCCACGGCCGTTGAATCAGCCATCGCAGCGCTCGCCAAGATCGGGTTCCCCGCACACTTGGAGCAGTAGCCGATGCCGGGCAACAACTCCACCATCACCTTGCCCATCCTCGGCATGAGCTGCGCCGCTTGCCAGCATCACGTAGAAGACGCTCTCAAAAAAACTCCCGGCGTCTCACTCGCCCGCGTCGACCTCATCGCCCATTGCGCCACCATCGAGTACAACGACTCCACTACTTCCCCGCAACAACTCATCGATGCTGTCCGCTCCTCCGGCTACGACGCCGTCCTGCCCCGCACCGGTGCAAAGTCAGCTTCAACCAACTCCGAAATAGATATCCAAATCCGCACCATCACCGCACTCGTCGCAGGCTTCGCGGTCATGCTCCTGTCAATGCCATTGGATGCCATGGGGCCCCTCGGCGACATGGGCTGGGCCGACCATCAACTCATGCGCATCCTCCCCGCGCTCTACAACATTCCCGCCATACCTCTGCGCTGGACTCTTTTACTAGTCACTCTCTTCATCGCCATATGGGCCGGCAGAACCATCTATCTTGCAGCCATCCGCGCACTGCTCCACGGCACCACCAACATGAATACCCTCGTCTCGCTGGGAACATCGGTCGCGCTCATCTACTCCGCGTACTCTACGATTCTTCCCGCTCAAGGCCGCGCCGTTTACTTAGACGCCGTCCTGCTCATTCTCGGCTTCCTCCTCGCCGGCAAATCCCTCGAAGCCCGCGCCAAACGCCGAGCACTCGATGCGCTCAACGCTCTCTCCAGCGCATGCCCCAACACCGCGCGCCGCTTCGGCGCCGACGGCAACGCAACAATCATTCCGCTCGAAGACCTCAAGCTCGGCGAATCCGTCCTCATCCTCCCCGGTGAACGTTTCCCCGTCGACGGAACCATCCTTAAAGGCACAACCACGGTCGATGAATCCATGCTCACCGGCGAATCAACGCCCCTCGCCAAATCCATCGGCAGCAAAATCCTCGCCGGCTCGCTCAATTACGATGGCGCTGTCACCTGCTGCGCCGAATCACTCGGTGACGCAACCGTCCTCGCCCGCATCGAGCAGCTCGTTCAGCAGGCGCAATCAAGCCGCACCCCCATGGAAGGCCTCGCCGACCGTGTCAGCGCAATCTTCGTCCCCGTCGTCCTCGTCATCGCTACCGCAACATTCCTCATCTGGTTCTTAACCACGCACAATCTCTCCACCGCGCTCGCCAACTCCGTCGCGGTTCTCGTCATCGCATGCCCCTGCGCAATGGGACTCGCCGTCCCCGCCGCGCTCACCGTCGCCGTCGGCCGCGGCGCGCAACTCGGCCTGCTCTACAAAGGCGGCGAAGCACTCGAACGCCTCACCACCCTCGACACCCTCGTCCTTGACAAGACCGGAACCATCACCGTCGGCCGACCCGTCCTCACCGCAATTCACAACCTCTCAACCCTCAGCGACGGCGAAATCCTCCGCATCGCCGCCTCAGCCGAAGACCGCTCCAACCACCCGCTCGCCCACGCAATCATCGACGCAGCCAAAGCGCGCAATCTCACCTGGCCCGTCGCCGAATCCGTTCAAGTCCTCCCCGGCCGCGGACTTAGCGCACGCGCCGACGGCAAAGACTGTCTCCTCGGCAACATCGAACTCATCACCGAGTATGGAATCAAAATCGCAAATCTCCCCGCCGCGCCAACCGGCGTTACGCGCCTGTACATGGCGCTCGACAATCAACTTGTCGCCGCTTTCGATGCTCAAGACCAAATCCGCCCTGGCGTCGCCGCACTCACGCGCAACCTCACTCATCTCGGCCTATCACTGTACATCCTCACCGGCGACTCAGCCTCCGCCGCCGAACCCATCGCCCGCGAAGCCGGAATCACCAACGTCGAAGCCAGCCTCGACCCCCTAGGCAAGCTC
>CAIMNN010000328.1 GCA_903842845.1 uncultured Acidobacteriaceae bacterium
CCCGCTCTCTCCCACCTCGATCCGATAGATTCTGATTTGCGGAACAACAGTCCCTTCAACAGGCGCCCAGAAGACTGGCAGATTTACGAAGAAGCCTCCGTGTTCGTTCTTCACTGTCTGGATAGTGAGTGCAGCGTGGTCCCCTTTGATCGATTCCCACCACTTTTCACCGCGCAAAAGGCCGTCCTTGTGGCCCGTCGAGAAAAAGTGTTCTGCCGCCTGCAACTTGGCGTTGGAGGAATCGGCTACCCACCACTGTGACGACAGACCGTAGACGACTTCACCACATAACAGCCCGCGCGTTTCCGCATCTGCGTTTCCACCTATCTTCTGGAGAGGACCATCGCCAACTAGACGGTTGAACTCTTACCACGTCGCCAAGCCGCAGTTGCGGACACAGAACATGATCCAGATAGGCCAGGAATATCTCTGTGTCGGTTGCCTCTTCGATGGTCATGGTTGCGATCATGCCCCGGGTGCTTATGGCGCCCAGGATGGTCATGATTTTCCAGTGGCTGCCAGGCGTCGCTTCATGGATGCGCCGGCCTCCAAGACACCGCGCATACAGCCGCGTCATCGAAGTGGTGACACCGCTTTCATCGAGGAAGATCAGCTTGTCAAGCGGGGTCGAATGGATTTTCTCAAGGAACTCCGCCCGCCGCTTTTGATTGGCTTCAGTGTCTCGCTCGGCTGCGTGGAGTGACTTTTTTTCAAACGCACGCCCAAGCGCTTCAGTACACGCCATAAATGCTGGCTACTGATGCCAATCCCAAGCGACTGCTGAAGTCCCTTCTGCAAATCGGCCAGCGTGCTATCCGGTTGTTCGCGCAACTGACCCAATAACTCGGCTTCAACCTCTGGCGTAACCCGGCTCTCGACTCCATGACGGCTCTGCGCAACCCGCTCCATCTGCTGGCTGCGCAACCGCTGCCTGGATATCTTCTTGGCCCAGTCATAAATGACAGAAAACAACTCCGACAACGTGCGCAACGAACCCTGCCCGCGATCGTAGGCTGTCAACAGCTTGCAACGAAGATCGTTCGAATAGGCCTTCGCCATATCTCATGCCGCGAACTCCAGAGCTAGTACAGTGTACACCGACTAGAGAAATGCTCTAAGCTTGGCGTTCATTCTTGCGGATGGGATGGGGTGGTGCAATTTGGGTCGGGCTGAATAGGCAACTTGAATCAGTCCAGGCAGGCGATCGTCACAAACTTCGCCCTAGTGGTAGTTTCCCCGTTCCTTTGGAATTAGATTGGCTCGGGTGAGGGGCAACAACTGGAAGTACCGGGCTCAATTAATGGTCGCTAGTTCAGGACTTTGCACCAAAGCAGCGAATACCATTTCCGGTTGCTGGTAAAAGTTCCGCTTGGCGGCGTACATCTTCCTGTCGGCATCGGCGAGAAGTTGCTCGGTGTCGGCACCATCCCGTGGGTAGAAGGCGGCGCCTAAGCTTAGCGACAATATATCCTTGCCGCAAACCTCGCGTCCGGCCTGTTGCGCCAAGGCGCTGAGCAGCATCGCTCTCTCTTTGACCGAGTCTGCGGTCATGTTGGGAGCCACGATGACAAATTCGTCGCCGCCCATGCGCGCCGAGTAGTCGTATTCGCGACACACTTCGCGCATTAGATTGGCGAAGAGCTTGAGTGTCTTGTCTCCAGCCATATGGCCATAGCGATCGTTAATCTTCTTGAATCCGTCTAAATCGCAGACCATGACAGCGACCGTGGAATGTTCCCGTTTGCATCGCGCAAGTTCCTGGTCCAGGTGGATGGACAAAGCGCGCGCATTGGGCAGCCCGGTGAGGAAGTCATTGGTTGCCGAGTTCTCAGCCTGACGATACTTCAAGGCATTTTCGATGAAATGTGCGACCTTTGAAGTGATGACCTGCAAGACGCGCAGGTGGTCACCTGTGAAGGCGTCCGGCTTATCCTGGTAGAGCGCCAGGACGCCTACGAGTCCGTTGACGCCCACCAGGGGCACAGCTAGCGCTGAACGAAGTTCAGTGGCCATTCTCGAGTCGGGAGCAAAGCCGATCTCAACCGCGGGGTTTCCATTCAGGATTGGTCTTACGTTCTCCGCGACCCAGCCGCACAGGCCGGTGCCTATCGGAATGGACAACGAAGATAGATGCCGGAAGTTGTCTCCGCTGACGAATTCCGGGACCAGGCGATCGCCTTTGCGAATGAAGGCAACGATAGAATCGTATGGCACCAGCTTCCTGAGGCGCAACGCAACCAGCGACAGAGTCTCATCCAAACTGAGTGAGTTTCCCAAGTCCTGGCTAAGTTCGAAGAGAGTGTGAGCCTCTTGCCGTGCCGATGCGATGGAGGAAAGGAAATCTGTCTGACTACCCTTCGGATTGTCGGAATCAACCTCAAAGCCCGCCCCCGGCTCTTCGCCGCGCTCCACTTTGAAGTTAAAGCTGTGTGAATCTCCTCTTGCCTTTTCCAGACCCAGGACCGCAATGGCTTCCAGTTCGCGATAGCGGCGTGCAAGAACCACAACGACCTGGGGGTCATAGGATATGCCGGACTCCGCTACCACCAGCTTCATCGCTTCATCTAGAGGGAGGGCTTTGCGGTATTGTCGATCTGAAGCTACAGCATCAAGGCAATCCACCACGGCCAGGATGCGCGCACCGATGGGAATCTCCTCGCCCTTCAGCCCGTCCGGATAGCCTTTGCCATTCCATTTCTCATGGTGCGCTCGGACGATCGGGGCCACTGGATACGGGAAGGCGACTCTCTTGAGAATATCCGCACCGACCGCCGGATGAATTTTCATTTTGTCGAACTCTTCCGGAGTCAGGCGGCCAGGCTTGTTGATAATGTGGTCGGGCACAGCAAGCTTTCCGATGTCGTGAAGCAGGGCGGCGGCGCGAAGAGCATCCAATTCATCCGTTCCCAGTCCGAGTTCTTTGGCAATCTCAACCGCATAGGTCCGCACGCGGTGCAAATGCTCATGGGTGGTGTGATCCTTGGCGTCAATGGCTAGCGCAAGGCCTTCGATGGTCCGCAAATGAAGCTCGCAGACCTCTTCGACATGGCGTTTTTCGGCCACAACTTGCAACTCTTCCACCTCTACACGTTTCTTTTGATCTTCAAAGCGGGCCAGGTAGAGCTGAAAGGAGCGGTAGGTTCCGTACATGACAGGCAGGATCAGAAGGGCATTCTGCCAGCCCACATAACGGTTACAAAAGCTGATGACGCCTACCACAGCAGCTCCCATGAGGTTGTAAGGCAGCCCCCAGAAATAGGTTTCCATCCACATTCCGCGGAGTGGGCGGCTCTCGCAGGCCGCGATTACGATGGCGAGCGGGACGGTGTTGCTGAGGAAGTAGACAACCGCGGTTATCAACAGCAATAGAGGCATGCTGTTTTTGAGAAATCCCGCCGACAGATGATAGACAACGTAGGTTAGGCAGATGGCGTTGGACGTCAGGCCAAAGACATTGAAGACAACCTTTACGGG
>CAIMNN010000329.1 GCA_903842845.1 uncultured Acidobacteriaceae bacterium
CCGAGTCGGTGAAGATCCACATGCAGTTCTGGAAAAGAGTTGCTTCGCCGAGCTCAGCGCCGCCGCGTTCTTTGCCGGCCATGGGATGGCCGGGGAGGAAGCCGGCGTGGTCGGGCGAGTTGTAGAACTTTTCGGCGAGGGCGCAGATCTCGGCTTTGGTGCTGCCGACGTCAGTGACGAGTTGAGCGGGAGTGAGGACGGGGGCGAGGCGCTCCATCAAGTCGAGCGTGGCGTAGATGGGCACGGCGAGGAGGATGAGGTCGGCGTCGCGTGCGGCGTCGATGGGGTCGGATGCGAGGGTGTCGATTGCGCCGGAGTTGAGGGCGGTTGCGCCGCCAGCCGGGCCGCGGTTCCATCCGGTGATGGAGCCGGTGTAGCCCGCGGCGCGGAGGGCGAGTCCGACAGATGCGCCGAGGAGACCGGTGCCGAGGATGGAGATCTTCCGCATTGATAGTAACTATATAAGAAGAATGCCGGGGCTAAAGCCCGTCATATTTAGCCTTGATTGAAAGCGGGGATTAAAACCCCCGCCTCCCTCCGAAAAGCAATTTGCGTTATATGCTGCGGCCGATGGCTGTGGCTACGGCGCGGAGTTTTGTCATCATCTCGTCGAACTGCTCGAGGTAGAGAGTTTGGGCGGCGTCGGATGCGGCTTTGTCGGCGTGGGGGTGGACTTCGACGATGACGGCGTCGGCTCCTGCGGCGACGGAAGCGAGCGCCATGGGGATGACCATGTCACGCTTGCCGGTGCCGTGCGAGGGGTCGGCGACGATGGGCAGATGCGAGAGTTTGTGGATGGTGGGGATGGCAGAGATGTCCATGGTGTTGCGGGTTGCGGTCTCGTAGGTGCGGATGCCGCGTTCGCAGAGGAGGACGTCATAGTTGCCGCCGGCGAGGATGTATTCGCTGGAGAGGAGCAGCTCTTCGATGGTGCCGGCGATGCCGCGCTTGAGGAGGATGGGCTTGCGTACCTTGCCGAGTTCGCGGAGCAGATTGAAGTTCTGCATGTTGCGCGCGCCGACTTGGAAGAGGTCAGTGTAGGGGAGCATGGGCTCGATCTGCGAAATTTCCATGACTTCGCTGACGGTGAGCAGGCCGTTGGCTTGTGCAGCTTCGTGCATTAACTTCAAACCGGGAATGCCGAGCCCTTGGAAGGCGTAAGGCGAAGAGCGCGGTTTGAATGCGCCGCCGCGGAGGAATTTTCCGCCGGAGGCGCGGACGCGACGCGCGGTCTCGTGGATCTGAGCTTCGTTCTCGATGGAGCAAGGGCCGGCCATGATGGCGACTTCTTTGCCGCCAATCTCGACACCGTTGTCAAACTTGATGATGGAGCCGTGGGGGCGGAAGGCGCGGCCGGCGAGCTTGTAAGGCGCGCTGATGCGATGGACGTACATAACGCCGGGCATCTGCTCGAAGACGGTGATGTCGAGGGTTTGTGTGGGGCCGACACCGGCGAGGATGGATTGCGATGAGCCGGTGGTGCGGTGGACGTTGACGCCTGCTTCGACCATTTCCTGAATGACGGCGTCGATCTGATCCTCGGTTGCGAACTCTTGCATGGCTACGATCATTACTTGTTCTCCGTGTTTCTGTGCTGGGCTGCGTTGGCATTTCGTTCGGAGGCAAGCTCGTTCCGTTGCAAAGCGCGCATTACGTCAATGATGCGTTCGAAGATGTGTGTGAGTTCGATGTCGGGCAGTGGGCCTTCATTGGCGGCGCGGACGTTGGCGTAGATGATCTTTTCGCGCGCGGGCTCGTAGACGGGCAGGTTTGTTGATGCTTTGAGATGGCCGATCATGAGCGCGGCTTTGGCACGCTCGCTGATGAGCTCGACCAGTCGGCGGTCCAGTGCATCGATTTGTTCTCTTAGTTCTTCCAGAGTCATCTTGCGCCTCTTGAATTTTTGTGCTGCGGGATTGTTGAAGGCCCGGCGGCAGTTTGGAATTTGAGCTTGCTTAAGATTGCGGTGTTTAACGGGCCGGCGCGGCCGAGGGGCTACGAAGGCCCTCGATAAATCGGGCGACGGCGGCTGGAGCTGCTTCGGGTGTGGAGCGCTCGATGAGCTCGACGATGGCGCTGCCGACGACTGCCGCGTCAGCGAATTCGGTGATTTCGGCGATGTGTTCGGGTTTGCTGATGCCGAAGCCGACGGCGATGGGGAGCTTGGTCCACTGGCGTATGCGGGCGACGAGCGAAGCGGCGTCGTTGCTGAGAGATTGTTGCGTGCCGGTGATTCCTGTGCGGCTGATGGCGTAGATGAAGCCGCGGGAGTTTTCGGCGATGGCCTTGAGGCGCGCGTCGGGGCTGGTGGGCGCGGCGAGGAAGACAGTGGCGAGATTGACGCGACGCATTTCGGCGATGTAGTCGGCGGCTTCTTCAACGATGAGGTCGGTGACGAGGACGCCGTCTGCTCCGGCTGCGGATGCGGCGCCAGCGAATTTAGTGAGGCCGTAGCGAAGGATGGGATTGAGATAGCCGAAGAGGATGATGCCGGCGTTGGGGCGTGCGGCGCGGATATCTTTTGCGAGGGCGAGGACATCGGCGAGTGTGACGCCGTGGTGGACGGCGCGGTCCATGGCGCGCTGGATGACGGGGCCGTCGGCGAGCGGATCGCTGAAGGGAATGCCGAGCTCGATGACGGCTGTACCTGCGTCGATGGCGGCTATGGCGATGGCGCGCGTGGCGGCGATGGAGGGGTCGCCGGCGGTGAGGTAGACGACGAGGCCGGGTTTAGATGTGAAACTAATCGCCACGTTTAGCTTCCTTGAATCTTGAGTTCGCGGGCGAGGATGCCCATGTCTTTGTCGCCGCGGCCTGAAAGATTAACGACTAGTATCTCATCTTTTTTGAAGGAGGGCGCGATGCGGATTGCTTCGGCGACGGCGTGCGCGCTTTCGAGCGCAGGGAGTATGCCTTCAGTGCGCGAGAGGCGGACGACGGCCGAGAGCGCGGCGGCATCGTCGGCGGAGGTATACTCGGCGCGGCCGGTGTCGTGAAGCATGGCGTGCTCGGGACCGATGGAAGCGTAGTCGAGGCCGGCGGAGACGGAGTGGGTGTTGGCAATCTGGCCGTTGGCATCCTGAAGAACGTAGGAGTAGGTGCCTTGAAGTACGCCGGGATGGCCGCCAGCAAAGCGAATGGCGTGGTCGCCGAGATTGGGGCCGCGGCCGCCGGCTTCAACGCCGATGAGGCGGACGTTTTTGTCGGGGATGAATTCGTAGAACGCGCCGATGGCGTTGGAGCCGC
>CAIMNN010000330.1 GCA_903842845.1 uncultured Acidobacteriaceae bacterium
ATGCGGATGCCTTCCTTGTTGAGTTCAGTGGCCAGCTTGCTGAGCGCTTCGCTGGCGTCTTCGCTGAGGCCGGCGCGCAATTTGGGATTCAGTTCACCAACAGCGGCATAGGCGACGGGGTCGACACCATGGGCAAGGACCAGCCGAGCATCATAGGCGGTGGCAAGCTTGGTTGCGTACTCTAGGGCGGCCTGGGAACTGCCTTCCAGACTGGCAGCTACGACGATTGTCTTAAGACCTTTTGCAAAACTCATGCCGCTTCCCTCCAAACCGGAGCCCGCGCATAATTCGACTTCCTGCGCACCTAAAGTGTGCGCGTATAGAACAGCGATGACAGTGACTGCATACACCCCCCCATGTGATTCGAGTCACATGATTGAAAAGCAAGCATTTATAAGTGCGGCATTAAATCAGGGAAGGTATCTATGTGCGGCCTGAATGCTCATGCGTCATGAGGAACGAATATTTCTGCATTGAAGCAAAACAGGCAGTGATGTCACAACGTACCGCATGATGGCTCAGTACTAGGAGGCGAGTGTCGCAAAACGCTGAGTGAATGCAGTAAAAAGCCGCTGAATCAGCATAGATGAATAACATATGAGCAAGGGATGATGTACAGCCAGAGGTCAAATGCGATAGCCTCAACGGTTATGAAAAACTCCACGAACTTTTCGATCTTCCGGAAGCTTTTGAGTGCGGCCGGCGCGCTGATCGTTGTTGCACTGGTCAGCTCATTTCAGACAATTGCGCAGGCACCCGTACCGGATTCGCCCGCGATAGAGGCGAAGGCCAAGGAGATGCTCCAAAAGCTGACGCTGGAGCAGAAGATCAAGCTGATCGGCGGCAACCGCGAGATGTTCACGTTTGGCGTGCCGGAGATCGGGTTGACGGAACTGAAGATGTCCGATGGTCCGGAAGGTGTGCGCACATGGGGGCCGACGACGGCGTACCCGGGCGGCCAAGCCTTGGCGGCGACGTGGGACGTGGAGATGGCGCGCCGCATCGGCGCAGGCCTGGGCCACGACGCGCATGCACGCGGAGTAAACATTCTGCTGGGGCCGGGCGTGAACATCGACCGCACTCCAGTTGCAGGGCGCAATTTTGAATACTTTACGGAAGACCCGTATCTGGCCTCGCGCATCGTGGTGAATTACATTGAGGCGTTGCAGGCGGAGGGCGTGGTTGCCACCGTGAAGCACTTTGCGGTGAACAACGAAGAATTTAATCGCCACAATGCGAACGCGATAGTCGACGAGCGCACGCTGCGTGAGATTTACTTGCCGGCATTTGAGGCAGCGGTGACGGAAGCGCACTCGGACGCGGTCATGAACTCCTACAACGTGCTCAACGGCCAGCACGCGACGCAGAACGAGTTTTTGAACAACAAGGTGCTCAAGGGTGAGTGGGGCTTCAAGGGCATATTGATGTCGGATTGGGATGCCACCTACGACTCAGTGGGCGCGGCGAACTACGGGCTTGACCTGGAGATGCCGAACGCCCGCTTTATGAATGTGGCTGGGCTGGTTCCGGCGGTGAAGTCGGGCCAGGTGAAGGAATCTACGATTGACGACAAAGTGATGCGCATTTTGCGTGTGGCGTTGCGTTACGGATTCCTCGACCACGACCAGTTCAATCCTGCTGACTCGACGTACTCGGTTGCGGACCGCGCGATTGCGCTCGACGGCGCACGTGAGAGCATTACGCTCTTGAAAAACGCTGGCGGAATACTACCGCTTGACGAGAAGAAGATAAAGACCATCGCGGTGATCGGACCGGATGCGTATCCGGCGGTACCGGGCGGCGGCGGTTCGTCGCAGGCGGACTCGTTTGAGCCGGTGAGCCTGGTGACGGGCATCGCAAATCTTCTGGGACCGAATGTACACGTACTGTATACACGCGGATTGCCGACAATCAACGAAATCTTCGACCAGACGAAGTGGGATGGCATGATCAGCCAGGAAGTTTTCCCGTCGAAGGATTTCAGCGGCAAGAGCGAAGCGAGCGAGCTTTGGAACCTCTCGAACTGGCACCAGGAGATGTGGGCGCCTGAGGACAAGCATCCGCGCTCCATCCGCTTCACGGGCAAGTTCAAGGCGACGAAGAGTGGCAAGTATCTACTGCTGTCTGCGTCTTCCGGCCAGGACAATTACAAGGTCTTCATCGATGGCAAGGAAGTTTTCAATCAGTTCGGCGCAGAGGGCCAGGTTCCGCAGAATACGACGCTTGAGCTGACGCAAGGCCAGGAGCTGCAGGTTGTTGCGGAGTATCTGCCATACTCGGCCGGCGTGCGCTTTGGCATCGGCATTCTGCCGGAGTCGGAACTGGTCTCCCCCGAAGTGAAGAAGTTTGCGGCGGCGGCCGATGCGGTTGTTGTTGCTGTTGGATTCAATCCGCCGACAGAAGGCGAGGGCTACGACCGCACCTTCAATCTGCCTTATGGGCAGGATGCTCTGGTTGAGGCTGCGCTGGCGGCGAACCCGCACACAATCGTCAGCTACACAGGCGGCGTGAGTGCGGATGTGCGGCGCTGGGTCGACAAGGTTCCGGCGTTGGTTGCGACCTACTATCCGGGGCAGGAAGGCGGCACGGCTTTTGCCGAGGTGCTCTTTGGGCGTCATAACCCCGAGGGCAAGCTGCCGGTGACCTTTGACCGCAGTTGGGATGAGAGCGCGAGCGCAAAGTTTTATTATCCGGCGAAGGGCGAGGACAAGATTCTAGAAGTCAACGAGCCGGGCAAGCCGCTGCGCAAGGATACGATTGTGCAGTTGCACTACGACGACAAGCTGATGGTCGGCTATCGCTATTGGACGACGACGGGCAAGCACCCGCTGTATCCGTTTGGATTTGGATTGAGCTATACGAGCTTTGGTTTTGCGAATGTGGATGCGCCGAAGACGGGTTCTATCAGCACGCTTGAAGCGGGCGGCAAGATAAACGTCAGCTTTGACGTGAAGAACACCGGCGCGGTTGCCGGCGCTGAAGTGGCTGAGCTTTATATCAGCGACCCATCGGCGAAGGCTGCACGTCCGGAGCGCGAGCTGAAGGGCTTTACCAAGGTGCGGCTCAATGCAGGCGAGACCAAGCACGTGACACTGACGCTGGATGCGCGCTCGTTCAGCTACTGGAGCGAGACGGCGCACAAGTGGGTCATCGACCCGGGCAAGTTTGTGGTGCGCGTGGGCGACAGCAGTGAGGGCACGCCGTTGGATGCGGAGATAATGCTGAACTGACACAGTTCTCAGTTCCCAGTAAAAACTCCCTGCCGCGATGGCAGGGAGTTTTTTGTTGGGAGCTGAAGTGAATTGCGAGCGCGCTGAAAATTACTTAGTCGCAATTTCGACGAGCTCTACGCGGCGATTTTTTGCGCGGCCTTCGTCAGTGCGATTGGAAGCAATGGGCGCGTAGGGTCCGGCACCGAAAGCGAGCAGGCGGCTGGCGGCGATGCCGTGATTTTTGACCAGCTCGTTGATGACTGATTGCGCGCGCGCCTGCGAGAGCTTCACGTTCAATGCGGCGTCGCCGACCATGTCGGTGTGGCCGACGATGTAAACGCGCAACGAGGCATTATCCTTGAGCAGCTTGGCTATCTGTTCGATGGCCGGCATCGACTCGGGCTTGAGGTCGCTCTTCGCGGTATCAAAGAAAATTCCGTAGAGGGCGACTCTGCCGCTGTCAGTGAGGCTGGACTCCATTGCTGCGGCGTCGACGGTGACCTGCTGCTCCATATCTTTCACTTTGATGATGGTCAACTGATACTCGACCGTCCATGCCTCAACCATCAACCAGATGGTCGCGCCATTCTGGCTGTAACGCATGGTGGAAAAACCACTGCTACCCGCCATTTCGCCGTATACAACGGTTCCGCCTTTGCTTTTTACGGCGTTCTCGTAGTTGCGCACCGTCTCAAGCGCTGAGCCGGGAGCACTACCCTGTTTCAATTTGTAGGCGATGAAAAATTTCTCACCCTCGATGACCTTGAAGGCGCTGGTGTTTCTGCCGGTTGAGAACTTTGCCGAGTCATATTTTGAGTAAACATAAGCGCGAATAAACGTGTTTGGCATGCGGGTGATGCCGGGATAGTCCTGCGAGCCGGGCTTGTCATCCTGCGCGATGAGAGATGGAGCGGCGAGGATGAGGCAGGCAGCGGCGATGAAAATGAAGTGCTTAAAATTGCCCATGTATGTTTCCTTTCAGTGTCAAAAAAGTGACGCACAAAAATGCGAGCACAGTATACTCACTGCGGTCGTTGGGCGATGTTTATGCGAATTTTTTAGCGGGGATTTTTAATCGACTGTGCCGGTGACGAGCTGGCCGAGGTGCGTTCCGAGCCAGACGAACGCGAGGCCGAGAACGACGCTGGCGAAGACGTAGCCTGCGGCGATGACAAACCAACCGCCGTGCATCGCGCGGTAGGTCTCAAGCTCATAAGTTGAAAATGTAGTATACGCGCCGATGAAGCCGATGGGGATGGCGTAACGCAGCGCCGACGGGCCGGGAAGGCGCGCGTCGAGAACCGTGACGATGAAGCCGATGAGAAGGCAGCCGGTGAGATTGATGATGAAGGTGCCGAGCGGGAAGCGCATGGGCCAGCGGTGCTGCACCCATTCGCCCAGACCGTAACGGGCCAGTGCACCGAGCGCGCCGCCGAGGGCTATCCAGAGATACTTCATAGATTTACTTTACATTGCTGCATTCGGTTCATCCTCCAGGCCAAAGAGCTGCGGAATCACAATGTTCACTTGTCGCATGGTGCGCGCATCCAACGAGCCAATTCGCTTGCCCGTTTTATTCATCGGCACGGCGATGATCTTGTCCATCATGATCTGTGAAGTTTGTCGCAGACCATTTTGCTCGGATGGTTGGAGCAGAATCCTGACATGACGTGATTGGATAACATCACTGCTGATTGGCGCGACAAGAATGGATGTGTGGGGCAAGTAGCGATCCGACTGAAGGACCAAGGCTGGCCGCGGTTTGCCGTACTCGCCTGAAACTGAAATCGTGATCACGTCTCCGCGTTTCATTCGTCATCCGATGCGGCTACATCCTCTATCCAGCGCATGACCTCTTCTTCATCTTCCGATTGTGCGATGAGGTCCAACTCCCTGCGGATCTCGGCCCGCAGCGTCAATTCCTTGGTCGCTCGCACATGTTTGTCGAGCAGTTCGCGCACCAGCTCGGAGGCGGTGAGGTTCTCGGCCTCGGCAAGGGCGAGGAGGCTGGCCTTCAATCCTGAGTCGAGTCGCAGGTTGATGGTTGCTTGGTTCGAGATGGGTAGGCGTGTGGCCATGACTGCTCCGCTTGTAATACATATTGTATCACATTTTGTATTACATAAGGGACATCCGTGCAGGCCGGCACGTATCTCTTTATTTGGTATTGATTTCCAGTATGTGATGTTTCGCACAGGCTTCAGCATCAGAGACGGCGCACAATATGGATGTAGAGCCTGTTAGAGAGGTTGAACGTCCATGAGCGATCTTGCACCGCTGGCCGAAGCTGTAGCCGTTGACCCGCTGGTCGGGCATCCGGCAGATTACCACGTCTTTCATAAATTTCTGGCGCGCGCCAAGGAGTACCCGGCGATAACAACGGCAGTTTGCTGGCCGCTATCGGATGTGGCGTTACGCGGCGCGGTTGAGGCAGCGACGGAAGGTCTGATTCTGCCGACGCTCATCGGTCACGAGCAGAAGATCAAGGAGCTTGCCGCAAAGATCGGAGTGGACATTTCGCCGTATCCGCTGATCCATGCGGAGACGGAAGTGCAAGCTGCGGTGGTGAGCGTGAACATGTGCCGCGATGGCAGCGCGCTGGCGATGATGAAGGGCAGCCTGCACACCGATGACCTGATGAAGGTGGCGATGGCGCGCGACACGGGATTGCGGACGGCGCGGCGCATTACGCACGTGTTCGTGATGGATACGCCGGCTTATCCGCGGACGCTGCTCATCACCGATGCGGCGATCAACATTGCGCCGGAGCTTGAGGACAAGGTTCACATCGTTCAGAACGCAATCGACCTGGCGCACGCGCTGGGGATTCCGAAGCCGAAGGTTGCACTGCTCTCGGCGGTGGAGACGGTGAACCCGAAGATAACTTCGACGCTGGATTGCGCGGCGCTGTGCAAGATGGCCGACCGCGGGCAGATTACCGGCGGCATTCTCGATGGGCCGCTGGCGTTTGACACAGCAGTGAGCGCGAAGGCTGCGAAGATAAAGAAACTGGTCTCCGCGGTGGCGGGGCAGGCGGACATTCTGGTTGTGCCGGACCTTGAGAGCGGCAACATGCTGGCCAAGCAGCTTGAGTACCTGGGCGGTGCGCAGTTGGCGGGGATTGTGTTGGGCGCGCGTGTGCCGGTGATCCTGACCAGCCGAGCCGACTCCGCCGAGACGCGGCTTACGAGCTGCGCGGTTGCGAGTCTGCTGCACTATGAAACGCATCCGAAAGTGAAGGTGTAATTCAGTTTTAATTTCTAATAAAAGAATGGGCTCCGGAAAACCGGAGCCCGTTTTGTTTTGGAGAAAATCTGAATTAATCGAGTGTCGAGAGATACTCGTGACGAACGTCAGCGCCGCGAACCCAGAAGATGACATCGGCGGCGATGCTGGTGGCGTGGTCGGCTATGCTCTCAAGGTTGCGCGCGATAAGAATGCCGATCATGGCCTGGTCGGTATACTGCGGCCGCTCCTGGATCATGCGCAGCAGTTCCTCGTGGGCGAGGCGGTTCATGCGGTCGATGTCGTCGTCCATGGTGCGGACACTCTCGGCGAGGAAGGCGTCGCCTTCAATGAGCGACTGCACGGCGAGGCGGACCATGCGTGTGGCGTGTTCGCCCATCGCTTCAAAATCGACAGGGAGCATCACATCTTCCAACTTGAGGCTGTTCTTGGTACGCTTGGCGATGTTTGCCGCCTGGTCGCCGACGCGCTCCAGGTCACCGTTGATCTTGATGACGGCGAGAACGAAGCGCAGGTCGATGGCCATGGGCTGTTCCTTGGCCATAATCTCGTAAGCCATCTCGTCGAGCTCGCGCTGGGCGCGGTCGATGGCGAGTTCGTTGTCGCGCACGTATTTGCAAAGACCCTTGTCGCGCTTGAGGTAAGCCTCGAGGGCGAGGTCCGCGGTCTGTTGAGTGAGCGCCGCCATGGCAAGGAGCTTGTCCTTGAGTTCGGCCAGTTGCAAATGAAAATTAATTCGGGGCATTCGTTCCTCCTTCCGCCGCTTGGCAACCTGATGAGTTCATCGGCAGCATCGGCTGTTTCAACTGTTTAGACGAGCGACAGACGGATAGTACTTCCCGTGCGCCAATAACTACGATTGTGCCTGCAAACTTTGTTTTTGAACAGCAAGAAACCAGCCCGTATCTGAAGCGTAACTACACCAGGTCGGGCTGGCTTTGACTGCCGCAAAGTTCAGAAACAATCAATAAATATTAGCACGGAAATTACTTTACTCGGCAAGTAATTCGGTGCCTTTTGATTCCCCGCCAAAGAGGATGATGACTGCGAGCGCGATTGCGACGATGGTCACCGTGACGGCGAGCACTCCGCGATAGCTGCCGTAGTGCTCAGCGAAGCGTGCCTGCGCAACGACGTTCCATGCGGTGAGCAGGCCGCCAATCTGGTAAGCGAGGCCGGGAGCAGTGGCGCGCATCGGCGCGGGTGTCAGTTCAGTTAGATACGCCGGGATGACGCCCCACGCTCCTTGCACCATGAAGAAGGTGAGGAAAGAGCCGAGAGCGATGGCCCAGAGCGAGTGGCCGTAAGCGTAGAGCGGAATGATGGGGATGGTGAGCAGCGCGGCAACGAAGATGGCGCGCTTGCGACCCCAGCGCTCGGAGAGCGAGCCGAAGACGAATCCGCCGAGGATGGAACCGCAGCCGTAGAGGATGCCGATGCGGCCGACAAGGCCGGGGTCGAACTTCACTTCAGATTGCAGGAAGGTCGGGTAGATGTCCTGGGTTCCATGCGAGAAGCTCATGAAGAGTGTCATGAGCAGAACCAGAAAGAGGAAGGTTGGGGCGAAGCCCAGCATGTAATGGACCTTGCGCAGTATGTTGGGCAGAGTGACCGGAACTTTTCGCCACTCGGCGCGGCTTTGAATGCCGCTGAGCCACAGCGGCGACTCGCTGACGAAGAATGCGATGTACGGGATGAGCAGCAGCGGCATGGCGCCGAGCAGGAAAAGACCGCGCCAGTGCAGCGTATAGAAGAGCCAGCCGAAGACGCCGGCAGCGAGAATCTGGCCGACAGCGTAGCCCTCTTGCAGAATGCCGGAGAAGGTTCCGCGGCCTTCCTTGGGCAGAGTTTCAAACATTAGCGCTGCGCCGACGCCCCAGATGCCGCCCATTGCGATTCCAAACAAGGCGCGGAGCCAGAGGAAGGAGCCAAGCGTGGGCGCATAAGCGCTGGCGACCTCGATGACCGAGAAGGCAAGAATGTTGACCATCAACACCGGCTTGCGGCCGAAGCGGTCAGCGAGCCAGCCGAAGAGCAGCGCGCCCACGGGCCGGAGTAATTGCGTCAGCAGAACGGCTGTCAGCACTTCGGACTTGAGGACGTTGAACTCGACTGAGATGGCAGGAATGCAGAAGATGAGCAGGAAATAGTCGAAGGAGTCGAGGGTCCATCCCAGAAAGGATGCGGAGAACGCGTTGAACTGGCGCGCAGTCAACTGACGGAAATTATCGATGACACTCATACGCGGGAAGTATATCGGATGCGAGTTGACTTTGAACTGATTTCTGTCACATAAAAAGGTAATGTTTACAGGTGTTTCCAAGCTGAACATGCGGG